>NZ_JBUEQR010000100.1:0-26155 GCF_054968985.1 Streptococcus sp. 1F3
ATGAACCGTGTCCGTATTCAAATCATGAATCAATTTGATAGAAAATCGCAGGAATACCGAGCTTTGAAACGCTACTGGAAATGGATACAACAAGATAGCCGGAAAATCAATGATAAACGATTTTATCGCCCTATGTTTCACATGCATTTGACTAACAAGGAAATTCTAGAAAAACTCCTATCCTACTCGGATGAACTCAGACAGCACTATGAACTCTATCAATTTCTCTTGTTCCATTTCCAAGAGAAAAACTCAGATCATTTCTTCAGTCTCATCGAACAGGAAATAGCCTCTGTTAATCCTATTTTCCAGACGGTATTTAAGACATTTCTAAAGGATAAAGACAAGGTTTTAAACGCCATGGAATTGCCTTATTCCAACGCCAAACTGGAGGCAACCAACAATCTCATCAAAGTCATTAAAAGAAATGCCTTTGGATTTAGGAACTTTGAAAACTTTAAAAAACGCATTTTGATTGCTTTAAACGTAAAGAAAGAGAGAACCAAGTTCGTCCTCTCTAGGTGTTAGCTTTTCATCTACCCACTACAGTTGACAAAGAGCCAGAAATACCGCTATATCAGTATTTTTAAGAGTTGCTTCAAGATGATATTCACACTTCGAATTTGCTATTTTTCTGTCGCTTAGAGGGTTTGTCTACATTCTGGGGCATACTATGCTTTTCTATTTTTAGGAAGTATATACTCATTTAGTTTAACTTTTATTCCTTCGACGATTGTGGAAACTCCGTTTCCCTATTTCCAACCTTGCCCACTTCGCTCTCAAATTTCTAGGCTCAGGCTGAAACAGTCCGCCGAACTGTTTCACTCTTCCAGATGATTGGAACTCGCTTTGCTGTACTCTACGATTGTTACTGACTATTGTCAGTATGATTTCCAACCTTCAACAGTCATCAGACTGTTGAAGCAGCCTGCAGCTCCTTGCCTAGTACTAAAAGTAAACAAAACAACTATAAAAAACCATATAACCCACCATAAAAAGAAACGTGTAGCTGAGTATGAGCTTCTTTTTCATACTCAGCTACACGTTTTCACCCAATTCTATATATCCTATTTTTTAAGCTGGAAGCCTTGATTCTACAGACTGTAATCTACTACCGAAAATTCCTATCCCATTCCCCGTCTTCTCCCTTTTGGGTGTAAAAAAATTCAGAGAGGGTTGGGTCATCCATGATCTTTAGGACTTCAAGAAGATCATAGGCTACCTCTTGATAGGCTAATTCTATTTTGGGCAACCAGAAGACTTCCCCTTCGGCACTCGATTGGAGCTGACCTGAAAAACTTTTTGCCTTGTAAAGAAAGACCATATAGCGATGCCCTTCTCTATCTGGCCAATGCTTAAGTCCTACTAACTGAGGACTTTCAATCAACAGTCCCGTCTCTTCTTGAACCTCTCGAACAACGGCATCGTGAAAATTCTCCCCTAATTCAACATGCCCTCCTGGGAAAGCAAGCCCAGACCAGCGATACAATTTGGGATCCCTACGTTGAACCACTATACGTCCTTGTCCGTCTTCAATCAAACACATGTTGGTCAAGGTGACCAATTCTTTACGTGACATATATCCTCCTTACTTACTGCCTGCCTATATACCATCCTCTTTTCCAGTATCTCCTTGCCTAGATGAACGACCTTGCTCGTTCCGTCAAAACGAAAGCCAATAGCTTCATAGAAGTGAATGGCTCGTTCATTGCCCTCTGCGACCCAAAGGACAATCTGGGAAAAAGCCTTCAACTCTTCTAAGGCAAATCGCATCAAACGATAGCCAATCCCCTGTCCATGGTATGCTTCCAAGACATAAAGAGCATATACTTCCCCAGTATTTTGTAAGCCTTCTTGACGAGTACTAGCACAAGAGACAAAGCCTACTACTTTATCATCAATCTTCGCTACAAAGGTATCTTGTGGAAAATCAAAAGCCCATTTGCGACACTGCTCAAGCTTTCTAGCTTCTAAAAACTCTGCCGGTAAGAGCTTAGCATAAGCTTCTTGCCAGGCTTTCCAATGTACATATGCCTTGCCTTCTATTTCTTGAGCTGTCAGCATTGGAACAATGGTAAACATAGAGCTTTCTCCTTTAAATAAACGATACCTCTTCAAAGTGGACAATGAAAAACAAAGATATACCTGAGAAACAAGAGGGAAGATATCATTTGACAGCATGGTGCTCTTTTTGCGAATATCTTCCTTCCTATTTAGAGATAGTTTTAAGAGAACCAACCAGCTCCCTTGTAAAACTTATGAGAGTAATTGCTTAACATTCTTTACTGTGTTAGAAAGTGAGTCTTTCTTTGTCCATACATATAGTCCGTATGAGATGAGATATAGCATAATCGCTATCATAGAGGGCAAAAACCAGCCTGCCACAATAAATACAATTGTTAATAGTACTTCAAGATAAATATCCATTTTGACATCTATTGCTAGTTCTCTAGCAACTGCTGCTTCTGCTGCTATGCACCTGAAAGCCAATAGAACTACTATACTTACTATGGCTAAATCCAAGTTCTTTAATACCAAAGTAGTCAATAGGGTCAATCCCAAACTGAAACCAACTGTTCGGATATTGACACGAAGGATATATTTCTCCATTCTCAAGGCTTTTAAGTATGTGTTAATAAGCAAGGACATTTTCCCTTCATAGATAGCCATTGGGAAAATGAGAACCATGTACTTTATACTTTCACTATAGTGAGGTAGCCAGTTGAGGAGTACTAACCTTAATGGATAATAGACAATCAAAATCCCTAGCATAAGAGGCATGAGTAAATCTCGTAAACTTTTATACAGAATTGGTAGCTTACTTGCTTCCAATCGTTTTAACATGGGAAAAATCACAATACCAACTGCATTGATAAAAATCATCATCAAATTGGAAATGCTGAGGGTTAGCGAGACCTTCCCAAAAGTCGCAATGTCCCATTGCCTTTCTATCCCTAGACGCACTGTTCCAATAATCAGCAAACTAGCTACATTCGATAGCATTAGATTGCTTCCAATCCTAATATTATCAATCATTTCAAGATAATCTACCTTAAAAGAAGATAGCTTTTTTAACAAAATAGATCGACAGATACAAAGACCGTATAAGAGTGAAATAAACCTCGCAATGACATCTACATAAATCATCATTCGATAATTTTTAATACCTACTAAGATAAAACCGATTAACAAAACCGCATATAGAAATCTATCCAAGATCGTAATGGCTGAGCTCTCTTTAATGCGATTGGTTGTCTGTAAGATATAAATGATAAAAAAGCGTACATTCGTCAATAACAATGTAATTCCTAGTTGTTCAAAAATAAATTTTTTATCACCATTAGCAACGCAAACAAAGCCATAAAGAAAGATTAAAAGGGCTATAGTAGATTGAAAAAGAGTATACATCACAAATTGTGAATAAAACTTTCTTTGGTCTAAGTCCTCAAAGTGTGAGCCACCATATTTTAAATAGATTCCATCAATCCAACCAAGGTGAAAAAATCCGACATAACTCACATAAAACAAGTATAGCTGCCAGTAGCCATAACTCTCTACTCCTATCAATTTTGGCAAGACTAAAATAACCAATGTTGAAACAAGCATGCTCAACAAATTGGAAAAGATAGCATAGCCAGAATTGACTACTATGTTTTTTAGTTTACTGTTCATCTTGCTTCACTCGACTGTATTTCATAGACTGAATCAACCCAGTAAAAATAGTAGGTAAATCAACTGTGGGTTTCCAACCTAGATTTTCCAACTTCTCAGTCAATAATTTTAATTTGACCTCGGGATTATAGCCAAACTTCTTAATATCTTGAAAATCAAAGATCACTTTTGTCGTGGAGGATTCATCCAAAGAACTGACCAATTCTGCCATATCTTTAATCGAAATAAGGGTGTCTTCATTTGCTACGTTATAGGCTTCCTCACTTTGCCCTAATAGTAACACATAGAATATACCTGCAATTGCATCTTTAATTGAACAATAGTTGCGCTCTGTTCCTCCACTTGTGTGCAATACAATGTCTTTCTTTTCAATAACTGAACGTGCAAACTGCGCAAATACTCGATTATCTCCATAATCCACTCCGGGACCAAATGTCTGACACAATCTAGCAATTTTTATAGGGAGCTGATACTGTGTCGCATACGATATACACAAACTTTCTGCTAAACGCTTCCCTTCTGAATAGCTACTGCGAGCATTGGCAGGATTTAAAAATCCAAAATCATTTTCTGAAACATCTTTCTGTCCGTCAAAAGAACCGTATACCTCCAGCGAAGATAGAAAAACAAAGCCTTTACTAGTATGCAATTTCGCTAATTCCAACACATTACGCGTACCATCTACTACCGTATAAATAGTATCTACTGGCTTTTGAACAAAATCAAGGGAATTTGTCACACTTGCTCCATGAATGATGTAATCAATGGTATCTTCAACTCGAATCGCATCCCTAATATCTCCTTCTACCACTTGAAGCTTATCCATATCAGCTCCAAAAATAGCGCGAGCTTTCAATAGGGAACGAACGAAAATCGTTATCCGAATCGCAAGACCATATTTCTTATTGGCAATCAATAAAGCAAGAACAACCTGCGAACCAATCAAGCCTGTAGCGCCCGTTACAAATATTCTTTTCGTATGCAAACGCTCAAAAAGAGCCTTATGTTCAGACACTAGTGTTTCTATCTCTGCTATTACATATTTATCAAACATTTTTATCCAAATACCTGTTCATTTTCTCTAGAATCATAAATAGCCTTAAAAATATAAAAGTCGGAAGGAGTGGTAATTTTAATATTCTCTGGTCCACCCATCACTGTATACAATTCCATACCATAATGTCGTACCAATGTTGCCGAATCCGTCATATTTAACAAATGATCTTGCTGCGCCTGCAAGTGTAAGCGAAAAATATCGTTAAAGTAAAATGTTTGAGGTGCTACCGCTGTTTGACAACTGTCTCGATCAACAACATTTGTAATGGAATTATTTTCATCAACTTGGATGACGGTTTCAATCACAGGCTTAACCGTAACTGTAGCCCCATATTTCCGAACACTTTCTATATTCCTACTAATGATATCTGCATCGATTAGAGGACGAACTCCATCATGGATCAAGACAATGTCATCATCACTTTGTACCAATTTTTGCACAGCCTCTAAACCATTAAAGATAGACAACTGCCCAGTACTACCACCTGATACAATTTCGCGAACCTTTGATATTTGAAATTTGGTCAATAAACTTCTTAAATAATCATGCCAACCATCTACACACACAATCACAATATGGTCAATCTGTGGATGATTTTCAAAATGCTCTATCGTATGAATAATAATTGGCTTACCATGTAATTCTAGAAATTGCTTTGGCTTCGTTGTTAACTTCATTCTGGTCCCAGTTCCACCAGCAAAAATAACTACTGAGTTACTTCCATTCATTTATCTTCTCCTTTAGTACTCTTCTGTTGCAAATATACCAATAAAAAATGAAAACCCAACCAACTTCATAAAGAAGTCCTAAATGAAGTCGATTAAAAAATTGCTCTAAAATAGAAAAATAGGCTAAAGGATAAATCATTAAAGCATAGAGAATCCATGACAGGCTATAGTGCCCTTTTCGGGTTAATGAATACAAGAATTCAAAGAATAAGCCCATAATAAATGGCAAAAAGACCACCCCTAGGTAACCAAAATCCTCTACAAAAGGACGCATAGCTGAATAAATATTTGACTCATAGACAAAGCCAGTGGTGGATTTATACGTAATAAATTCAGAGAACACCGGTCCCTTATGTACTAAACTCTCTATTCCTAATCTTCCTAAAACACCTAAAAATGATCGAAACGTTACCATTCCAAATTTATAGTGGACAGGAAGTGATTCGTTGAGATAGAGGTTGAAGTTATACAGACCAGAACCACCGTAAAGACTGATGGAACGCCCAAAGTCTGATTTATACCCCTTTAATTTTCCAAACAAGTAAAAAATACCAACAGCTACCACTAGATAAAGCCCCAATTTTAGCAGAGATTTCATATGAAGCCGGGTAATTCTCCCCCTATTGCTAGCTGTGAAAAATAAGATCCAAAGAACAATACAGTAGATAAAGAAACGTAGGAGTATGTTCCGATCGGTCGAAATAGCGGCCATCAGTAAAAATAATAGGATGGCTACCCAATGCATCCATTGACCTTTCCCCTTTTTCACTACATATTTATCCAATAAGAATTGGAAAAAACTAATATTTGCAATAGCAGTTAATAGTTTCACCAATTGGTTCACGATAAAGCCATTGGAACCATTGTGCTCAACATTTCGATCATAAATTTGCCGTAGCATAAAGCTAACATCGCTTGATAACTGAATACCTCTAAAAATAAGAAGTAAATAGGCAATCATGGCAAGGATAGCCACTCCAAACAAGACCTTACTAGGTGTCGCGACAATAGATAAAGGAGACTTAGAAACTTCCGATACAGGGGACTGCTTCCTTAAATGAACATAGTCAATAATGAGAGTTCCTGCATAAAAGGACAAGATGGCTGTGAGTGTATAGATCATAAAGCGACTGCTCAAAACCACATCCCAGTTTCTCTGATTCACCATTATAATGCTTGAAGCTAAAATAAAGGATAAAAGAAAGATCACATTCGGTCTTATGAGGCTCCTCCATTTATAGAAATCAATTCCCAATAAAACGAAAGATACTAGTAATAGTAGATAAATCATAATTCTCCTTCAACAGATAATTTTATTTCAGTATGCATATCCTAAATCAGATTGAAGATAATTTTTAACCTGATTGCCCACTTAGGCTCATTCGATAAGGAAAATAGGTGACTGTTTCTTATTAATGCCATTTTAGAGGAGAAGTTTCGTTGGTAGCCACTCATGACGTTTAAATCTGATAAAAGGGGATCCTCTATCTGGTTACCAAATTTCTCGACTAATTCCTTGGCTAATAAACTCCTGCCATTTCTTTTTGACTTATTTCGGAATTTTTTATACCAATTTACATAGACATTTTCTTTTTTTACGCCTACAACATTATGTTCATGCTGTCGATAAGAAATGTAAGCATTTGGATCGTAGATAATGTCACCCACACTACTTGCCACCATAGCAACCCAGACATCATGAATCCTTACCTTCAATAAATCACTAGATGGTCTATTCTTTGGCTGGTAGAGTATCTCTTGAAGCTCTCGATTCCATACCATCGTACAGCCTGTTACTAGGTTATTGGTTAGAATTTGAAGACTACTTGTATTGATCGGCTGTAGATGCCGCAGACCAATCTGTTCTAGGTCTTGATTGACCAAGAGTTGATTGGAGCAATACAAGATTGGCTTTTTAGCACTACCTATGCTTTCCACTGCCTGCAACAGCTTATTTGAAAACCACACATCATCTTGGTCACAAAAGGCATAATAGTCATACTCCACCCCTGCTTCATAAAGAGTTTCCATAAAACTACTACCAACTCCTAGATTGTAGCCTTCATTCTTTATAAGGATAATGTTGTCGCCATATGCTTCTAGTATCTCTAGTGTTTGATCTTGAGAGCCATCATCTCTCACAAAAATACTCGCGTCCACTCCTTCTTGTTGTACCAAACTTTCGATTTGCTCTCTTACATAATTTTCGCCATTATAGGTACTCATGATAATAGCTACTGTTGGTTTATTCATGTATCATCTCCAGTAATAGTGTGCCCTATGATGAGGAACTTGCTTTTCGACAGGGGGAAGTTGCATGTAATCTCCATAATGCTGGGTCAAATAAGCATCATAGTCTGAAATAATATCAAAATCATGCCCTTCAAACTGTATAGATTGATACTCCTTAAAGGTAAACGTTGGCATAATCTCCTTCTCACGATAGACGCCACTAATACAAGCAGCAAAGCCAGAAGTTTCAAAAGCATTTCGTTGACAAAAAGTATCTATGGACGCACACAGCTGCCGCTTATTGACAAGCCGACTCATTAAAAAGAAAGTAAGACGGATTGGCTCAACTAAAATAGACTTTGTCTCACTTCTAAAATACTTTGTCCATTTTGAAGCAACTAATAATTCTCTTTTAAAGCGCCCTTTATTAAAATTTTTCAGGGCTATAGCATCGTCATCCCCCAAACCATCAATCGGAAAAATATCAATGCTAACACCCATCTTGTACGCAATCTCTCGCGAGTCGTCAACAAGGTAGGTGTTTCTATCGCTCAGCCGACTAAATAAATCAAAATACCCCTCCGTATGATTCAAGGATAAACAATCGAATCCCCCCTCATAATGACGGCAATATTCTAAAAACTTTTCATAATCAGGGCGGGGCATCATAACATCAATATCATCATCCCATGGAATGAAACCACCATGACGGATAGCTCCTAATAGCGTCCCTCCTCCCAACGAGTAACGAAAAGCATTTTCCTGACAAATCTTATCAAATTCAATTAGTAAGCCAAGAGCAACTCTCTGGACTTCCTGTAATTCTAGTTCCCCCATTAGTATTGATACCTTCTTATATTCTCTGCTATTCTTATGGCCATGTAGTCTGTCATTTGTTACTTCATGAACTCATTTTACGATACTCTAGTACAGCTTCACAACTTTTTCTGATACTAGAAGGATTATATCCTTACTGTTTTCTATAGGTTATTGATTTATATTTATAATTGAACTCAGCCTACGAGCTATGTAAAAAAGATAGGCAGCTGTTTCGGCTTTAGCCGATTACAGCTGAGAATCCTGTAAGGATAGGCAGCTGTTTCGGCTTTAGCTGATTACAGCTGAAAATCCTGTAAGGATAGGCAGCTGTTTCGGCTTTAGTTGATTACAGCTGAGAATCCTGTAAGGATAGGCAGCTGTTTCGGCTTTAGCTGATTACAGCTGAGAATCCTGTAAGGATAGATTGTCTTGTGTTTAACAAACACTGCGTCAATCCCCTATTTTTACTTTGCTCGCTTAACGACTTTTGTATCTTGGTTTAATTGAACTCAACCTACGAGCTACGTAAAAAAGATAGGCAGCTGTTTCGGCTTTAGTTGATTACAGCTGAGAATCCTGTAAGGATAGGCAGCTGTTTCGGCTTTAGCTGATTACAGCTGAGAATCCTGTAAGGATAGATTGTCTTGTGTTTAACAAACACTGCGTCAACCTCCTATTTTTACTTTGCTCGCTTTACGGCTTTTGTATCTTGGTTTAATTGAACTCGCCCTAAACTCTGTGCGAAAAAGATAAATTTTCCTAGAAACTAAAGTTTCTTCGTCAAATTTTCTATTTTCGCCTTGAGTTTTTCACGGGCTTTGTATCTTAGTTTAATTGAACTCGCCCTAAAAATGCTAGAAAAAAGATGAATCGTATCGATTACTGGGTAATCTTCTCCGATTCCCTATTTTTCTTTCCATTTTCTTCACGTCCTCGTATCTTGATTTAATTGAACTCGCCCTAAACTCTGTGCGAAAAAGATAAATTTTCCTAGAAACTAAAGTTTCTTCGTCAAATTTTCTATTTTCGCTTTGAGTTTTTCACGTCCTCGTATCTTGTTGTAACTCAGATAATTCCTGGTTACTGCGCAATAATTTTGTAAAAATTAGAAAACGAATCTTATTAGGTACCAATGCTACAATCAATTGAATCGCACATGTTTTGTAGTAGTCAAAATGGCTGATAAATCCCGTTTCTAAAATTTTTCTACGGCCGGCACAGTATTTTTTAAAATAGGCAAAACCGCCACGTCTTTCAATCATACCAGCACCTGTTCGGACATCTACCAAATAGTCGTCAAGATTCATCCCTTTGGCACCTGAAAGCAACATTCGAACCCACAGCATATCATCTTCCATCAAGGGTGCGTCTTCATAATTTCCTGCTCTCAAAACACTGCTTTTTTTAAACATCACTGTTACATGGTTAAATGCACTTCTACTCTTTTGGTAATGCACAATCTCCTCATGTCCTAGCGGAACCTTGCGGACAGCATTTGGATGTTGCGGATCAGCCTCAAATTCCAAAATATGACTACCACAAATATCCAATGCTGGATCTTTCTCAAAACAAGCTAGTTGTTTCTCAAAGCGAGCTGGGCGCGCAAGATCATCTGTATCCATTCGTGCAACCAATTCATGGCTACAGTGGAGCATACCTTCTCGTAGAGCCAGTCCTAGACCAAGATTCTTTTCCAGAGGTACTCGCTTGATCAATCCTGGGTATCGCTCTTGATATGTATCCAACACCTGATACAATTCTTGCGTCAAGGGTCCATCTTCCACAATAACCCATTCTGTTGCAGGGACTGTTTGATCTAATAAACTCTCAAAACACTCCTGCAAATAGCGAGGGTCTTCTTTTATGTATAAAGATAACAAGACACTAAATTGTTTATCCATATCCCCCATTATATCGTTCCTTTCACACTTGCTACAACTTCTTTTACCTTTTCGATGATATAAGCCACATCATCATCACTTAATTGTGTATGGAGGGGCAAGGTGAGCGTGTGTTCAAAATAATGGTAGGCATTTGGATAATCACAAATGTCAAATCCCATACTTGCGTAGGCGGTTAAGAGCGGCAGAGGTTTATAATGCACATTGCAGGCAATGCCAGCTTCTGCCATTTTCTCAATGATCTGATTTCGTTCTTCTAGCGTCACATCTTTGATATGAGTAATATACAGGTGCATAGACGATACGTAATCTGTATGGAAGTGCTGTAGAGGCTGAATCCTTGTCCCTTCAAAGGCTTGGTTGTATGCTGCAACAATTTCTGCTCGACGTGCCAATAATCCTTGATAACGCTTCAATTGAGCTAGACCAATCGAAGCCATGATATCCGTCATATTGCATTTAAAGCCTGGAAGTACAATATCATACTCCCACGAACCTAGCTTGGTTTTAGCCAAGGCGTCCTTGGTTTGTCCATGAAGTGAAAAAATTTGAAATTGACGATAAAGCTCCTCATCATCCAGATTTGGATGGGCTTTCCAAGTGACTGCACCACCCTCTGCTGTCGTCAAATTTTTAACTGCATGAAACGAAAAGGCTGTGAAGTCTGCGACACTCCCAATTTTCTGTCCCTTATAGGCTGCCCCAAAAGCATGGGCGCTATCTGATAAGATGACAATTCGTCCAAATACTTCCTGGAGGGGAGAACTTGCAACAAAGATAGATTGATACTTCTCCACTATCTCAAGAATACGATGATGATCACATGGAATACCTGCCAACTCAACTGGAATAATCACTTTAGTATGGCTTGTAATTGCTTTTTCCACCGCATCATAATCCATTTCAAAATGATCTGCTTGAATGTCTACAATGACAGGCTTTGCACCGACATGTTCGATGACGCTACATGAGGCAGTATAGGTCATGGCTGGAACGATTACCTCGTCACCAGGACCAACTCCCAAGATACGTAGGACAAGCTCTAAACCTGCTGTCGCTGAATTTAAACAGACTGTTTTATTGGTTCCAGTATAGCTTGATAGTTCTTGTTCCAATCGTTTGGTTTTAGGACCTGTCGTAATCCAACCCGAACGAAGGCTATCAATCACTTCTGCAATTTCTTCCTCGGTAATGTCAGGAGGAGAAAAGGGAATATTTTTCTTTTTCATTGTTCTCTCACTTTACTACTTTGATGACCGTTTGAAGCATAATCCGCAGATCGTTCCAAAAAGAGAAGGAACGGATATACTCCAGATTATAAACCATCTTCTCAGGTAACACTTTCTGTATATAGGCTTCATCGGCAGTCATTCCACGACCGATGTAAGTCTCCATCAATAAATCCTCATCTTTATAGGCGATACTAGCTGGCGAAGTAATCCCTGCTGGTAATAATAGGGTTGCCTTCATCTCTTCTGTATACTCTTTTGTATATTTTTCTACTTCAGGTCTCACACCGACAAAGCTCATATCACCAACTAAAACATTGAAAAGTTGTGGAATTTCATCTAAGCGATACTTTCGAATCAAACTACCCACTCGTGTGATACGGCTATCATTTCCGAGCGTTACTAAACTGCCTTTTTTATCCGCATCTACTACCATGGTCCGAAATTTGTAAATTTTAAATATTCTTCCATGCTGGGTGATGCGTTCTTGTCGATAGAAAACAGGACCGGGACTATCTAATCTTATCCAAATCGCAAAAAATAATAATAGAGGTGAAAATAGAATAATCAGAAGAACAGCCATCACCCGATCAAATAGATATTTGCAAGCCAAATCTCCTTTTTTACTTGCAAGTATCACTCGATAAGGGGTCAACACATCCTTTTCTTCAATATCCATAACGGTTTGATCGTTCATTTTTACTCCTGTTTAGCAAATTCTAGCAAGCTGTTCTTCAGCGTTTCCGAGTCATCATCTAACAGAGTGCTAATAAATGCTTCGATTTCTTCTTTACTTTTGGAGGCAACACGCCCTACAAAAATCTTATCGTATATCTGGTCTGTTGTTCGTTCTCTCGTCGCAAGAAGCTCCTCATATAGCTTCTCCCCTGGCCGAATACCACTCTCAACAATTCCGATTTCTTCTTCTGAATAACCACTAAGGGAAATAATCTTTTTAGCAAGATCAAGAATTTTGACAGGTTCTCCCATATCTAAAATGAAAATTTCTCCACCATTCATCAAGGCTCCAGCTTGAATCACCAAGCGACTAGCCTCTGGAATGGTCATGAAGAAGCGGGTCATACGAAAATCAGTCACTGTCACTGGACCGCCCTTGGCTATCTGTTCTTTAAACAGCGGAACGACACTCCCTCGACTTCCCAAAACATTGCCAAAACGAACCGCTGCAAAACGCGTTTTCCCCGGCTCGTTGAGACTGGTAACAATCATCTCTGCTACTCGTTTGGTTGCCCCCATAATATTAGGAGGATTTACAGCCTTGTCTGTTGAAATCATGACAAACTTTTCAACACCATACTCCTTGGCTGCCTCCGCCACATTCTTAGTCCCATAAATATTATTCTTTACTGCTTCTTTTGGATTGTATTCCATCAAAGGGACATGCTTGTGGGCAGCTGCATGGTAGACCCTATCTGGATGATATTGGGCCATGATGTGGAAAATCCGCTCCCTATCTTGAATATCCGCTATAATTGGAATAATCTCAATATTATTGCGATAACTCATCGACAATTCTTTATGGATAAGATAGATGGAATTCTCTCCGTGTCCTAGGAGCAACATTCTAGCTGGTGAAAAACGAATCAACTGACGACAGAGTTCCGAACCAATAGAGCCCCCTGCTCCTGTTACCAAAATGGTTTTCCCTTGGATGTTGGAATATAGACTAGATTGATCTAGTTCCACCTCTTGACGACCTAGTAAATCAACAATATCAATTTCACGCAACTTGCTGACGCTCACTTGACCTGATAGAATGTCTTCCTGTTTCGGAATGGAATACACTTTAATCTTTGTTTTTTTACAGATGTCATACACTCGTGCATATTCTTCCGTATTCAGAGATGGGATTGCAATCACGATTTGATCGATTTCATAATTTTTAACAAGCTCTGGAATCTGTTCTTCTGAACCGAGCACCCGGACGCCATGTAGCAAGGTCTGCCACTTGGCTGGGTCCTTATCCACAATTCCAACAACATCAATATCTTTGAAAGAGCGAATAGCTGTTTTTAGGAATAAATCAGCTCCCTGCCCTGCTCCGACCACCAGTGTTCTTTTAGCTTTGCTCGATTTACGTCCCAACAAATCAACATCTTTTAGTTCATAAGTCATCCGCCAAATTAAGCGCGATGCCCCAATCAGTAATAGGGAAAAGATATAGCTCAATAAAATAAAGCGATAGCTAAAGACAATTCTCTGACTAAAGATGACAACTACTGAGATCACATAACTCAACAAAAGATTTTTGGTCATCTGCCAAAGTGCAATATAATCTGTAAAACGATTTAAAATGGAATAGACATGTGTTGCATAACCACATATCAGGTAGACCAACCAAATCGCCGTCAAGAATACCAACATTCGCTGTAAAGATAGATCGATGTAATTATCTAAGAAGAATTGAGTGATAAAACCACTCGCATAGATAATTAGGGCATCTACCATAATTAAAATAAACCGTTTTTGACCACGTGTCAACTTCTATTCCCCCTCTTACAGTTTGACTTTTTAAATCCTCTAAACCCTTAGGGCTTGTCGAGCTTTGACTAGCTGATTGACTTTCCTTGCTTCAATGCAATTCATCTCCTAGTACAAAAAGACACTAGACGACTATGGCCCCTGTAATCTGTTCGCTAGAATGGTTTTCAGGCATTTCATCTTGAAAAACCATTCATTTCAGTGGCTACTGCTTAGATATACTCCTATTTACCAGCCATCACATCTTGAATGGCTGCTTTGGCAGCATTCAAACTTTCTTGGTCAACTTCCATCATATAAAGTTCGGCATCAGGCATGGCATAAGATGGTAAGCCGGTAACACCTGTTCCAGTCAAGGCTTGTGAAGTAACGCTGTAGCTTCCGCCAGATTCTAATTGACCATTGATTAAGGTAATCATCGTCTCAAGGCTCATATTGGTTTGAACAGAATCTTGAATCCCCTCTAGAATCTCATTGTAATTTTTCAAGACAGCTGGGGAGCTTAATTTCTTAATCAAACCTGCAATCACCTTCTCTTGGTTTTTACCTCGGTCATTATCACCACCTTGTAAAGCATAGCGTTCACGTACAAATTCTAGGGCTTGATTGGAATTTAGGTGAACCTCTCCTACGGGGAAGAATGTTCCATCATAGCCTGTAAATTCTTGTTCATTTGTAACTTCTACTCCCCCAACCACATCAATGAGTTTTAGGAAGGAAGTGAAATTCAAACGGACATAGTAGTTTGTTTGAATATCATAGAGATTTTCAAGTGTATGAATAGACGCCTCAACACCATAAATACCCGCATGGGTCAGCTTATCATATTGATCATTTCCTCCATCTGCAATCCGAACATAGGCATCTCTAGGAGTGGTTGTTAACAAGACCTTCTTGGTCTTGAGATTCACTGTCATAATAATATTAACATCTGAACGAGACACAGAAGAAATCGGTCCATAAGTATCAATCCCACTGACATAGACATTGAAAGCATCGCCATTAATCTCTGTACCTTTAATATTTTCTACCTTTTTGCTTACCTTTAAGGTATAGAGTTTTTTAATTTTTGACGCATCATAATCATCAAGGATGTCCTCAAAGACACTATTTAAGATAATCGCTTTGGCTTCTTTCTTCACCAATGATTGATAGGCTGATGAATAAGAGGGAGCTGCATCTACTGCTACAGACACTTGCTTTTCGTTTTGAAGCGCCTCTGTCAGTTTTGTAATATTTTCAGCGTCCGTTCCAGTTGGAGCTAAGACACTTGTTACTTGACTAATGTCTGTAATGTCACTATCTGCTAGTACAATGACACTCATTTCGTATTCTGAGTATTTGGCAGTTGAATTGAGCTTATCAGAAAAGCTCATGACTTCTCGAATCGCAAATAAGGTTGCTCCACTCATCAAAGTAGATAAAATCAAACATATCAACGTAAAACGTGGCGCTTTCTTTTTGAATGCCAAACCAGCAAATAAGAATACCGAAAATACTAAAATAACTGTTACGAGCAGATTCAGATTGCGGAAAGCGAGTAGATGATAACGATAAATGGCAAAGAGGAGAATCGCTGCCATCACTGTATAGATCGTTGCCAATATCCGGTTTACAATACTAAGCTTTCCACCATTTTGCTTTCCTTTGTATGTTCTTGCTCTTCTCGAACGCTGTTCCATTTTTTAACCTCCAAAATAGTCCTATTACTCCTACTGAGTATAGCACATTTTTCCTTTTATTTATATGTTGCGCAATGTATTCTTTTGAATCACTATTGAAACCATTGGTATTTTACCATATTTCAGTCCATTTTACCATTATTTACCTACCGTTATCATGACATAGATGTAAAGAAAAAAACATGCAGCTATTTTCAAGCCACATGCTTTTTTCACGATCTATTATTGATACCATACGATCGATTGATTATCCTGAGAGACGAGTTCTATTTTAGGATTTTCGGAAATCTTTTCATTAGAAACTGCCACGCTATATCCGTCTTCTATTCTCATCATGTCATAGACTTCTCCATCTAAGGTTAACCAGACGTGCTGATAAGTAGGAGCTGTCTTCCAGTCAATCTTCGTCAAGGCATTCCCTTTCTCAATCATCAAGTCATGAGTAGGTAGAGCCTGCCTAATCGTAGAGTCGTCCGTGTACTGAATACTTGAAAGCGGTGGATTTAGATTTAATTGTTGCATCTGCTCATAGTTAAAATAGGTACTTGAAAATGTATATTCAGCAACTTCAAGAATCACCATATCAGGCCTAAATATATTATAATAATATGGAAAGTTCAAAATATTTTGATAGTCATGAATGGAAATATATTCACCAAAAGCATTCGTTAGGTATTTATAACCAAACTTATTCATATAACTTCCTTGAAACATCAGCACACGGGGAAATTCTTTGCTATTTTTCGATGTATTTTGATAATAAGCAAAAGACTGATAGCTAGGGTCTAATTGCAATTCATCTTTGAAGAAGTCTGTTTTTGTTGTCTCAATATCTTCAACTGGAACCTGAATCAAGGGAACCAATTCATGAATCGGAAACTGAGAAACAGGTAAAGAAACTTCCAACTGACTGGACACTTCAAAATCCTGCAGTCGGTTTACTTGGATACTAGGAAAGTCATTCCTTACTTCAGACAAAATAGCATTTGTTCCATAAAAAGCCCCTAGATCATTCCAATGATTTGCATCATATTTTTGATTGAAGACGACATTACCCGCCTGTCTTTCTTGAGCAAGGGTCACGGTATTATCCAAATAGCGAACCTTTCGTTTGTCAAGAGCCCTTAGAAACCTTTCTACCCAATCACGATTATAGTCAATACCATCCGGTATGTATTCTGGTAATACCGCGGGCTTTGCTGGATTTAAGACAAATAAGAAGGGAATATTTCGCTCCTTACAATATTCTTGTATGTCTTTCACCATATCTGCAAACTGCTCATGATAATCAGAATACTGATAGGCAGAGGTCGTCAGACCAGCCCCAAAAACATAGCCGTCTTTCCCATACTGATAGCTGGGATGAACCATTTTACCAAACAAACGATCATTTAATAGGGTATAGCCTAAAATCATTTCATCACGAAAGCCAATGCGATCATTTACATAGTTCTCAATATTTGCTGTCAGATCAGCTTCACTATCTGCTAAGGCTTCTTTGGAAAATGGGTTTTCGGCTAACATGCGGTTATCAATCTCGGAAGAAATATGGGGAGCAAAGCGAAAGTTAGCAATAGGAATCAGTATAAGCAGCGAAAATGCACTTATCGTCAGAATTTTTATAATTTTCATCAATATCTCCACTTCTTTTTAATATTGGAAATAGATAAAGGGGCTATAGGTTGAGTTAATCATAAATAAGATAGCTACGATAAAAAGAAGCAGTAAGGTGAGCTCTTGGAGCAAATACCCAATCCTTGTCGAACGAAAAGCCTTGTACCAGCTCATCACTTTCTGAGAGCCCAATACGGTAGCACCTACGATCCCCACGATAGCAAGTGATAGGATTTTGAAATCATAGTAATATTGCCATGTATAAGGTATGGGCTGACCTGTCCCCTTGCCAACTACTGCTTCCAGTACCGTTACAAGATCAGAGAGATTTTGATAGCGGAAAAATTGCCAAGAAAGAAGAATGATGCCCATCGTTACGCTATACTTTATAGCAGTAGGTATCTTTTGATAGTATTTATGATGATGAACAAGGCGCTCCATGACTACAAAAAAGGCATTGATTCCTCCCCAAATAATGTAATTCCAGCCTGCCCCATGCCATATGCCTGTCACAGCAAAGACAATGACCAAATTGCGTAGCGTTTGTCGCTTGCCTTTACGGCTTCCTCCTAGTGATATGTAAATATACTCCTTAAACCATCTCCCCAATGAGATATGCCAACGTCTCCAAAATTCAGAAATGGATAAGGAACGATAAGGGAAGTTGAAGTTCTCTTTAAATTCAAAGCCAAAAAGCTTAGCAAGACCAATGGCAATATCAGAATAGCCAGCGAAATCATAATAAATTTGCAACATATAGAGAACAAGGGTCCCAAATGCCGTTAGTTGATCCATGGACTGGATCGAAATTTGAGCTAAACAAGCACCAAAAGTATCGGCTAAGATGACCTTTTTTGCAAACCCAATCATGATTCGATTGAGTCCCTCCGTGATGAGGGTTAGAGATACTCTATTATGTCCAATCTGTCCTTGAAACTCTTTCCATAGGACAGTTGGCCCTGAAATCACTTTTGGAAAAAAAGAAAGATAGAGCAAACAGTCCAAAAAGCTCCCGGTCGTTGCCTGTCCTCGATATATATCAGTTAAATAGGAAATACTCGAAAAGGTAATAAAAGAGATTCCAAGAGGAGTTAGCAAGGACTTGGGAGGGATTTGATCCCCAAACAGGCTATTCCAAGTCTGAATCAAAAAATTGGAATAATTAAAATAAACTAGGGAAAAGGTCACAAGCATAATCCCAATCCACAAGGGAAAGAGGCTCAGATACAGCCTCTTTTGACTTGTAGGAGATCGATAAAGAAGTAGATAGAGACCTTTTTCCCTGCTATTTGCAATCCACAAACCGATGCCGTATACGACGGCTATATAAAAGAGTAAGCGAAAACCATTATCAAATGACGACCACATATAAAAGGCGAAACTAACCCCTATTTGGAAGCATTTATCTAAGGAAAGGGTTTTGGCTAGGGTTCGTAAACCATTGATAGAAAAGATCCCCCTTATCATCAGATATCCCAAAATAGAAAGCGGGAAAAAAACAAATAAAAATACTTGTGTTGTAAACAGCATATAAAAGCCTCTATAAATATTAAATCATTCGTATCAAATACACTATCGCGTGTACCTCATTTATTATGACAGTTCTAAAATGAGATGTCAAGTTTCTTAATTATGGTTTAGGTAGTAAACACACGACAAGCCCTGCTCCCTTTATGTCCATTCGCTCTCTCTTCTGTTTTCCCCAACTCGACCGTCCTTGGTTTTCCAATAACAAAGCATTATCAAAGGCTATACGCTCAACTATCTTTGAAAGAAACTAGCCAAGGAAGAAAAAGATAAGTAAGTGCCTCAAACTGACTTTTTAACGCTAAAACTCCTCCAACCAAAGCCAGATTTCTTCTTTAAAAGCCACATGAGGCTAGTTGAAACTTCTAGTCATATGAAACCCTTATGATTGATTCTTTTTCTCCCCTAATCCAACGCCTTGATTTCCAATATCATATCACGAATTTGAGCAGCGAGTTCAAAGTCTAGAAGCCCTGCTGCTTCCTGCATTTGACCTTCTAATTTTTTAACCATCTCTCGACGCTCTTGCTTGGTCAGGCTTTCAATATCTACACTTTCTTCCTTCTCCGGAAGAACTGCCTTGGTCACACTGATCAGATCGCGGATTTCTTTTTTAATGGTCTGAGGAATAATCCCATGTTTGTCATTGTATTCTATTTGAATCTGGCGGCGGCGAGCCGTCTCATCTATCGCGCGTTGCATGGACTGTGTCATGTTATCTGCATACATAATAACATGACCCTCGCTATTACGGGCTGCCCGCCCAATGGTCTGGATTAACCCACGTTCATTACGCAAGAAGCCCTCCTTATCTGCATCAAGAATGGCAACTAGGCTTACTTCTGGCACATCAATTCCCTCTCTCAAGAGATTGATTCCGATAAGGACATCAAAAACTCCCAAGCGGAGGTCTCGGATAATTTCTGTCCGCTCCAAGGTCTTGATATCACTGTGCATGTATTTGACTTTAACCCCCATTTCTTTGAGGTAGTCCGTCAAATCTTCTGCCATTTTTTTAGTCAAGGTTGTGATGAAGGTTCGCTCGCCTTTTTCTACACGTACGTTAATCTCACCTAATAAGTCATCCATTTGCCCCATGGTTGGACGAACCTCAACTTCTGGATCTAAAAGCCCTGTAGGGCGAATGATCTGCTCGACAATTGTATCTGTCTGCTCATTTTCATAATCACCTGGTGTCGCAGATACGTAAACAATCTGATGGACATGACTTTCAAATTCCTCCCGGCGCAAGGGACGATTGTCCAAGGCGCTCGGTAAGCGAAAGCCATAGTTGACCAGCATTTCTTTACGCGAGCGGTCTCCATTATACATCCCCTTAATTTGCCCCATGGTCATGTGACTCTCATCAATCATGATTAAAAAATCATCTGGGAAGAAATCAAGCAGGGTATAAGGCGGCTCCCCTTCGCTACGCCCGTCCATATGACGGGAGTAATTTTCAACCCCATTGGTGTAGCCCATCTCTCTCAACATCTCAATATCATACTCCGTCCGTTGTTTGAGACGTTGGGCTTCAAGGAGCTTGCCTTCTTTTTCAAAGAGCTCCAACTGCTCTGTTAACTCTGCTTGTATCTTGCCAATAGCTGTCTCCATATAATCGTCACTAGTCACAAAGTGCGTCGCTGGAAAAATAGCCAAATGATCCACTTCTCCTAACACCTGACCTGTTAGGGCTTCAATTTCCCGGATTCGATCAATTTCATCTCCAAAAAATTCTACTCGAAAGGCATGCTCATCACGGCTGGCTGGGAAAATCTCTACCACATCACCACGGACGCGGAAACGCCCGCGCTGAAAATCAATATCATTGCGTTCAAATTGAATATCTACCAAATCATTAAGCAACCTATCTCGTGAAATATCCAGTCCTGGACGTAGACTAACTACGCTATCAGCATATTTCTTAGGAGAACCCAAACCGTAAATACAAGAAACAGAAGCAACCACAATCACATCATTGCGCTCTAAAAGTGCAGATGTTGCCGAGTGACGGAGTTTATCGATTTCATCATTGACCGAACTATCCTTTTCAATATAGGTATCGCTCGATGGTACATAGGCTTCTGGTTGATAGTAATCGTAGTAAGAGACGAAATACTCTACCGCATTGTTAGGGAAAAATTCCTTGAACTCACCATAGAGCTGCCCAGCCAAGGTCTTGTTATGGGCAATGACAAGGGTAGGTTTATTGACCCTCGCAATGACTTGGCTCATTGTATAGGTCTTTCCTGTCCCTGTTGCTCCTAGTAAAATCTGCGCCTTTTCCCCACCTTCGATATTGTCTACCAAGGCTTCAATGGCTTCTGGCTGATCACCAGATGGCTTATATTTTGAAACTAATGTAAACTGATTATTTGTTACTCTATTGATCATATGCTACCTCGTTCTTCTATTTTAACATAAATACGCCTATAAGGGATGATGGCGGATTGATTCTCTTCAAACATCAGCCAAAAGGAGGACTACACTCGACCGTCCTCCTTTTGTTAGCTATACTCCATGAACATCACATTCGATTAGGTGATATACTCATTTAGTTTAACTTTTATTACTTCGACGATTGTGGAAACTCCGTTTCCCTATTTCCAACTTCCAATCATCTTCTAGATGAATTGTGGAAACTTCGTTTCCTTATTTCCAACCTTGCCCACTTCGCTCTCAAATTTCTAGGCTCAGGCTGAAACAGTCCGCCGAACTGTTTCACTCTTCCAGATGATTGGAACTCACTTTGCCGTACTCTACGATTGTTACTGACTATCGTCAGTATGATTTCCAACCTTCAACAGTCATTAGACTGTTGAAGCAGCCTGCAGCTCCTTGCCTAGTACTAAAAGGAAACGAAACAACTATACAAATAATATAGAAAGCTACTACTCTCTTATTTTCCAGAGAGCAGACTAAAAAAACACCACCAGGGCTTTTCACTTATCTAATCAAGTCAACAAAGTCTAACTTTGATTGGCTAAGCGTATTATTCATTACTATCTTTTCTCTTTGTCTGGTACAAGTTCCAAGCTAAGTAGAGACTAGCAAGCAGTAAGGTGATTGAAGCAAGAATACTACCTTCTGATCCAAATTCACCACCAGACAGGTAAGTTGGTGCTGATGTTGGTTCAAAACTCATCAAGGAATAAGAAACAGTTATCCCACTAACATTGACGCCAAAGACACTTCCTTGAAAGCAATTCCAGGCAGCATGGGCCGCTGATATCCCCCAAATATTATCTGTCTTTAAGACATAAAGACAAGCAAAAAGACCAAAGAGAGCAATATTTAGTAGGGAAATCAAACTAATCCCATTATTGCCTAAATGAAGGAGGGAAAACAGGAGACTGGATGCTGCAACTCCAATCGGAAGGGAAGTCCTAGTGGCGACACCGGGAAAGAGCCAACCACGAGTGGACACTTCTTCAGTGCCACTCTGTAGCAACCAGAAAGGAAAAATGAGAAAGACATTTAGAACATTCAAGCCTGAAAAATAGGTTCCTGTCAGCTGGATACTCCCCGTCACCCACTGTGAAAAAACAACTGCACTAATCAGTAAAATTCCAACAAGGAGACCTTTCAACAATTCCTTAAGCCCATCTTTCTTATAGAAGCCTAAACCGGAAATCGGTCTTTTTTCGATAAAGGTTATCCATAGCAAAATCAAAAGAAAAGGTACGATAAAGGCTAGCAACTGTAGAAATAAGGGATCCACTATATCAAACAGGATATAGATCAAATCCATAGGGAAAAACTCCTGAACGATATAACCAATCAATCCTGCGAGTATAAAGCCTATCTCTAACACCAACTGCACTATAAAGGGCAAGAGAAATGCGTATACCCATCTTCTATTCTGCTTCGACTGTAGCTGTACAGCTGCAAACATCTTGTTTTGTTTCATTTTATTCTCCTTATCTGGAATGGATAGCTTCATTGTATCTATTTTTCAGCTCCTATGCAAGCCTCAATCCTGAAAAACATACATATGTTACATCTTCTGACACAGCCCTTTGCAAATCTATCCTATTTATGGTATACTATCCTCTATATTTAGAAATGAAAAAGGAAAACATTTTGAAAATGATTTTCAAGAGATTTCTAATCGTTATTTTTAATGAAGGAGAATTGAAATGAAGAAAAAATGGTTTACATTGGCAGCTCTTCTGCCACTATTCTTCCTGTTTTCATCAGTCAAAGCCGACGATGCTGTCACTATTGTCTTTGATTCAACCTATGCACCTTTTGAGTTTAAGGACTCAGATCAAGTCTATAAGGGGCTTGATGTCGATATCATCAATGAGGTAGCCAAACGTTCCAACTGGACGGTCAACCAGACCTTCCCCGGGTTCGATGCAGCGGTCAATGCTGTGCAATCAGGACAGGCCAATGCCCTCATGGCAGGGACAACGATTACCGAAAGTCGAAAGAAAGTCTTTACGTTCTCTGATCCCTATTTCGATACAAAAATCGTTATTGCGACAACACAAAAAAGCCCCGTATCTAACTACCAACAATTAAAGGGAAAGACGGTCGGTGTAAAAAATGGCACGGCTGCCCAAAACTTCCTCGACCAGCATAAAAGCAAATACGGCTATAGTATCAAGACCTTTGATACAGGTGATACGATGTATAACAGCCTCTCTACAGGAGCTGTAGATGCTATCATGGATGATGAAGCCGTTATTCAATACGCTATTCAACAAGGGCAAGATTTAGCCCTTAATATGGAAGGCGAAGCGATTGGCTCATTTGGTTTTTCCGTCAAAAAAGGAAGCCAATATGAGTATCTGGTCGACGATTTCAACAAGGCGCTCGCAGCCATGAAAGCAGATGGTACCTACGACAAAATCGTAAAGAAATGGCTCGGAAGCACATCTTCTGTCAAAGAAAATCCATCGGACTACAGCTCTCTCCTTACTTTGACAGGCAAGATTGGAGCTGTCGCAACTCCTATTAAGGCTTCTTATACCATTGTATCCGATTCATCATTTGCTCCTTTTGAATATCAAGGAAAAGATGGAAAATATACAGGAATTGACATCGAATTAATCAAGGCTATTGCGGAGCAGCAGGGATTCACTCTTACCATTCAAAATCCTGGCTTTGATGCCGCCCTCAATGCAGTGCAGTCAGGACAGGCTGACGGTGTTATTGCAGGAATGACCATCACCGATGCTCGCAAAAAAATCTTTGATTTCTCCGATGCCTACTATACATCAAGTATCCGACTTGCAATCAAAAAAGGAAGTGGTATCACACGTTACGAAGATCTTGCTGGTAAAACTGTCGGTGCCAAAAATGGTACTTCCTCTTATAGTTATTTAGAAGACAATGCTAGCCAATACGGCTATAGTGTGAAAGCCTTTGACGAAGCTTCAACCATGTATGATAGCTTAAATTCTGGTTCTATCGATGCTCTTATGGATGATGAAGCCGTTCTTCTATATGCTATCCAACAAGGGCGGGATTTCGAAACACCAATCGAAGGAATTGCAACGGGTAGTCTCGGATTTGCCGTGAAAAAAGGGAGCAACCCAGAGTTAATCGAAATGTTTAACAATGGTCTAGCTGAGTTGGTTCAATCTGGTAAATACGATGAAATCATGAACAAGTATTTCAATGAAGAAGAAAGTACCGAAACTTCTACTACTTCAACCGTTGATGAATCCACAATCTGGGGACTCCTCAAAAATAACTATAGCCAACTCCTTTCAGGTCTTGGCATTACCATTGGATTAGCCCTCCTTTCCTTTGCGATTGCAATTGTAATCGGGATTATCTTTGGAATGTTCGCGGTCAGCCCATTCAAAACGCTCCGCGTCACTGCTTCTATCTTCGTAGATGTAGTCCGCGGGATTCCTCTGATGATTGTAGCAGCTTTCATCTTCTGGGGGATTCCAAACTTGATTGAATCCATGACTGGTCAGCAATCACCAATCAATGATTTTGTTGCAGGAACCATTGCCCTTTCTCTCAATTCTGGTGCTTATATCGCCGAGATTGTGCGCGGAGGTATTCAGGCTGTTCCTATCGGACAAATGGAAGCCTCTCGTAGCTTAGGGATTTCCTACGGTAAGACGATGCGCAAGATTATCTTGCCACAGGCTGCAAAGCTGATGTTGCCAAACTTTATCAATCAGTTTGTCATCACCTTGAAAGATACGACTATTATCTCAGCAATCGGTCTGGTCGAATTATTCCAAGCTGGTAAAATCATCATCGCTCGGAATTATCAATCATTCCGTATGTATGCAATCCTTGCAATTATCTACTTAATTGTCATTACGCTCTTGACACGCCTTGCACGTAAACTTGAAAAAGGAGGCAACTAATGGCTCAATTAAAAATCAATGTCCATGATTTACATAAGTCTTATGGAGACAACGAAGTATTAAAAGGAATCACTGCTAAATTTTACGAGGGGGATGTTGTCTGTATCATCGGCCCCTCTGGCTCTGGTAAATCAACTTTCCTGCGAACGATGAACCTGCTTGAAACCATTACAAGCGGTCAAGTAACCGTTGATGGATTTGATTTGACCGACCCAAAAACAGACCTTGATACCTTTCGTTCTAATGTTGGTATGGTATTCCAGCACTTCAATCTCTTCCCCCATATGAATGTTTTAGAAAATATCACCTTTGCCCCTATCCAGCATAAACTAATGGATAAGACTGAGGCTGAAAAAGTGGGAATGGAATTGCTTGAAAAAGTTGGGCTATCAGACAAATGTGATGCCATGCCTGATAGTCTTTCTGGAGGACAAAAGCAACGTGTTGCCATCGCCCGTGCCCTTGCCATGAATCCCGACATTATGCTCTTTGATGAGCCAACCTCGGCTCTTGACCCTGAGATGGTCGGAGATGTCTTGAATGTTATGAAAGACTTGGCTGAACAAGGAATGACCATGCTCATTGTTACCCACGAAATGGGATTCGCCCGTAAGGTTGCAAACCGCGTTATCTTTACAGACGGCGGTGAGTTCCTAGAAGACGGTACACCAGAGCAAATCTTTGATACTCCACAACACCCACGTCTTAAGGACTTCCTTGACAAGGTCTTAAATGTTTAGGCTCTTTGTCAACTGTAGTGGGTTGATGAAAAGCTAACATCGTGAGAGGACGAACTTCGTTCTCTCTTTCTTTACGTTTAAAGCAATCAAAATGCGTTTTTTAAAGTTTTC
>NZ_JBUEQR010000101.1:0-25715 GCF_054968985.1 Streptococcus sp. 1F3
GTATGATTTCCAACCTTCAACAGTCATTAGACTGTTGAAGCAGCCTGCAGCTCCTTGCCTAGTACTAAAAGTAAACGAAACAACTATAGCTTGATGACAAATGACATCTTCTCCATTTCCCTATTTTCTTTACGTCCTCGTAACTTAATTGGGTTCACATCAATCACAAGGCAAACAATATGACCACCCGTCTAACAGACGAGTGGTCATATTGTTTCAATTCCGACTAAGAGGAGATTTCGCTCCCTCCATCGTCTTCTTTCTTTTCTAGCCTTGATGTCAAATTCGGTAAAACCCTAATTTGTAAAACGACCAGTGTAGTCGATATTGACATCAAAAAGATGTCGACCTGGCAACAACTGAGCAGACGAAGTATACTGCCATGCTGCTGCACCTGTATGTAAGCCCATGGCTTTCGCTTGTTCAAAGGTCATCGTATGGAAAGGATACTGGGCTACCCAGAAATTTTTGAGCCCAAATTGCCCTGTCTGAATCGGTCCAACAGTTCCTAGACTATTCACATCAATCCAACTAGCACCTGTATAGTGAATCAAATTGTTATACCCCAGACGATGCATCTCTGCTTCCCATTCTTTCATATTAGCATTGATATTCTTCCTAGTCTTTTGCTCCTCAATATCATTAACCATGACGGTTTTGGCTGATAGACCTAGGTTCTTGGCTGCTGCTACAAAATAGGCTGCCTCCGCTTTAGCTTCTATTGAGTTCGTAAAATGAGAATAGTGATAAGCGGATACTTTCAAGCCTGCTTGCTGTGCATTGGAAATCTGAGACGATGCATAAGGGTTTGTGTAAGAAGTTCCTTCTGTTAACTTAACGACCACACCGCGAATTCCTTGATTTCTTAACTGCTGATAATCTGATACACTCAAATAGCCATTATGACTACTGATATCAATAAAAGCTGTATTAGAACGGCGATTTACATTCAAGCTGGTCATGACACCACCCACACCGTAATACTTGCCTTGATTCTTAATGTAGAGGTGAGCATGATAGGTACCTGATTCAAACTGATGATTTCCTGCATAAACAAGCACCTTGTATGAACCATCTGCTTGCTTAGTAGCTTCATACCAGATAATATCATTCTGACCATTTACCTCTGCCCAGACAGGAAGATAAACAGCATCCACCTTAGCAGAGGCACGAAGATTGGAAATATGAACCTCAAAACTCCCTTCTGAATGATTCACGTTTTGAATCTTCATATCTGCCCGTGCTACTACATCTGTTATATTGACCGTTGTCCGAGTTGTCCCAGCACCTACTCTTACTCCATCTGTGTACTGGACATGCCAATGAACATGGTAAAGCCCTTGATCGTAACCATGATCGCCTGGATCAATCGAAACTCTGTAGATTTCATCTCTTGTCTTAGTAGCTTCATACCAACGAAGGTCATCCCGTCCACCTTTAGCAGACCACACAGCTATAAAAATACTTTGAACCTCTTTGGGAGTTTTTATGTTGGAAATCAATACATCAAAGCGACCATTTGTACTAGGTTGATTATAAATTGCAATCATTCCACTAGGTTTAGAAGGAAGAGGGAGATTAGCTTGAGCCGTCCCAATCCCTTCTTGGCTACCATCTTCGTAGCGATAATAGTAATGCACATGATAGCTACCTGTCTCATGATTGTGGAGAGCATTATCAATGCGAATATGGTAAGTACCATCTGCTTGTCGATTTGCATCATACCACCGCAGATCGTCCTGACCATTTTTACTAGTCCAGACGGGAACACGCACGCCTTGAACTGCTTTTGATGCACGAATATCACGAATCACAACATCGAAAGTTCCCTTATTTTCATCGATCTGCTGGATTTCAATCTTACCGCTTGCTTTAGAAGGGAGAGGTAGATTAGCACGAGTTGTACCGATCCCCTCTTGGCTACCATCTTCATAGCGATAATAGTAATGGACATGGTAGCTACCTGTCTCATAGTTATGGAAGCGATTATCAATGCGAACATGGTAGCTTCCATCTACCTGTCGATTTGCATCATACCACCGCAGATCGTCCTGACCATTTTTACTAGTCCAGACGGGAACACGCACGCCTTGAACTGCTTTTGATGCACGAATATCACGAATCACCACGTCAAAAGTTCCAGTATTTTCATTGATCTGCTGGATTTCAATCTTACCCCTTGCTTTAGAAGGCAGAGGTAGATTAGCACGAGTTGTACCGATTCCCTCTTGGCTACCATCTTCATAGCGGTAATAATAATGGACATGGTAGCTACCTGTCTCATAGTTATGAAGGCGATTATCGACTCGAACATGGTAGCTTCCGTCTGCCTGCAGACTTGCATCATACCAGCGAAGATCATCTTGTCCATTGTGACTAGTCCAGACGGGAACACGCACGCCCTGAATCTCTTTAGGCGCTTGAATATCGGAAATCACCACATCAAAGGTTCCGTCGTTTTCATTGATATTCCGGATTTCAATCTTTCCACTAGGCTTTATTTCTACTGCTTGAGCTACCTCTTGTCCCAGTTCCCTACGAACCCTCTTAGGAACTACGGACGTCCTAGGCTCTATTGCTTCTTCAGGCAATGCTGGCTGGTTCATCTCAGGCTTATTTGGAACTTGAGCTGAATCTTCTGAGCTGGTATCTGTCTGACCAAGACTCCCACCTGCTTCTGTATCTTCTGCTTTTGGATAGTGAGGCCATTCAAAAGAATACTGCCCTAGCACCTCTTCCTGACCATTTTCTTTCTCAGCTCGGATTTCGATATAGGAAAAGGAATTAGCATCAATAGAAACTTTCCTACTGAGGAGAGACTCATAATCTCCTCTTTCGGTCAGAATAAAATCAACCATCTCTGCCTGCTCAGAAGACTCCCCTTGATTCCAGACATAGCCCTTTAACTTAAGAGTTGCTACTGATTGATTCGCTACTACAATTTTAACCTGCTCTCCTACCCGCTCCAGCTGCACCTGCCCTTCGCTTTCTCCAACCCTAAGCACTCGCTCTTGGTCTGGTTCTAAAAGGAGGGTTTCAGCAGTGATGGATGGAACGATAGCAAATCCCAAAAAAAGAGCCATTGCAATCAGTATTGATTTATGTTTCATCTTTATCTCCTCTATGCTCACCATCAAAAAAGAGTTGGATGTTCGCTCTCCTTCTTTCTACGAAAACGCACAGTCCAACTCTTTAACGATTGTGATGCTCTTTTAAAATGCAAATAAAGCAAGGAAGCTTTCTGGATCTAGTGAAGCACCTCCTACAAGTGCTCCGTCCACATCTGGACAAGCCATGTACTCTGCTACGTTTTCAGGTTTCACAGAACCACCATATTGAACGCGCACTTTGTCAGCCACTGCTTGACCAAAATCTGCTGCAACCACATCGCGAACTGCCTTACACATCTTCTGTGCATCATCTTGAGTAGCAGATTTACCTGTACCGATTGCCCAAATTGGCTCATAAGCAATGACAAGTGAAGCCACTTGCTCAGCTGAAAGACCTTTTAAGGCAGCAGAAACCTGAGCACCAACAAAGTCAACTGCTTGACCCGCTTCATAGGTTTCAAGAGACTCGCCACAGCAAATGATTGGAGTCATACCATTTTTAAAAATAGCATGTGCTTTTTTATTGATATCTTCGTCTGTTTCATGGAAATAGTCACGGCGTTCTGAGTGACCAATAACAACGTAGTCAACTCCCATTTCATTCAAGACTTTCGGGCTTGTCTCCCCTGTAAAAGCACCTGCATCTTCAAAGTAACAGTTTTGAGCAGCCACTTTAAGATCTGAATCCTTTGAGAACCATAGGAGAGCATTCAAATCAACAGCTGGTGCAGCAATCGCTGCTTCAACACGATCTGCTGAGGGCAATTTGCCTGCAAGACCCTCAACAAAAGCTTGCGCTTCTTGAGGGTTTTTATTCATTTTCCAGTTACCTGCGATAATTGGTTTACGTGACATTTCACATACCTCTTCTCATTTTATTTTCAGTGTATATTTTATCACAAATTACCCAAGAAATAAAGACTGGAATGGTAAAAAAAGAAAACCTTGTGAATACAAGGTTTTCGATGTCTGCTTATAATTGTTATTTCTGGGAACGCAATCGAATTAAGCTTCGATTTCTGTAACCATACCTGAACCAACAGTACGTCCACCTTCACGGATAGAGAAAGTAGTACCTTGTTCAACGGCGATTGGGTGGATCAATTCAACATCAATCGTTACGTTATCGCCAGGCATTACCATTTCAGTACCTGCTGGCAATTTGATTGAACCTGTTACGTCAGTTGTACGGAAGTAGAACTGTGGACGGTAGTTGTCGAAGAATGGAGTGTGACGTCCACCTTCTTCTTTAGTAAGGATGTAAACTTCACCTTTAAATTTAGTGTGTGGGTTGATTGAACCTGGTTTAGCAATAACTTGTCCACGTTCGATTTCATCACGTTGTACACCACGAAGAAGAACCCCAACATTGTCTCCTGCAAGACCTTCGTCCAATTGTTTACGGAACATTTCAACACCAGTAACAACTGCTTTAGAAGTTTCTTCTTTGATACCAACGATTTCGATTTCGTCATTGACACGAACAGTACCACGGTCGATACGTCCTGACGCAACAGTACCACGTCCAGTGATTGAGAATACATCTTCGACTGGAAGAAGCAATGGTTTGTCAGTATCGCGTTCTGGTTCTGGAATGTACTCATCAACAGTGTTCATCAAGTCCATGATGATATCTTCAAATGCTGAGTCACCTTCAAGAGCTTTAAGAGCTGAACCTTGGATAACTGGAAGATCGTCACCTGGGAAATCGTATTCTGAAAGAAGGTCACGGATTTCCATTTCAACCAACTCAAGCAATTCTTCATCGTCAACCAAGTCCACTTTGTTCATGAAGACGATCAAGTGTTTAACACCAACCTGACGTGAAAGAAGGATATGCTCACGAGTTTGTGGCATTGGTCCATCAGTTGAAGCTACTACAAGGATAGCTCCGTCCATTTGAGCCGCACCGGTGATCATGTTTTTAACATAGTCCGCGTGTCCTGGAGCGTCGATGTGCGCATAGTGACGTTTTTCAGTTTCGTACTCAACGTGTGCAGTATTGATAGTGATTCCACGCTCGCGCTCTTCTGGAGCAGCATCGATAGAAGCATAATCTTTTGGTTGGTTAACTGATGAAGGCAAGCGACGTGCCAATACAGTTGTGATAGCTGCAGTCAAAGTAGTTTTACCGTGGTCAACGTGTCCAATTGTACCAATGTTAACGTGTGGTTTACTACGATCGTATTTTTCTTTTGCCATTTTGGTAAAAGCCTCCAATAAAATATATTTTATAGATAGACAGTAGGCAATACAGTCTAACTTTACCTTACTATTCTATCAAATTGTAGCAGAAAAGCAAGTATTTTCTATCTTTTTTCTGATTTATCGCACATCGAGTTGATAATAGGGTTGATTGGGAATAGCTGCGCCAATGCTAGAAGCAAAAATCCAGTCCTGATTTTCAAGTTGTGCAAAATTCTCTGCTTCACCAGTAAGAATGACCCCTCCAAAACGTGCCTTTCCTACTTCTCCCTCTGAAGCAAGGTGCGCTTTCACGTCTGCTACCAAGTCCTCTTGCCCTAACTCTCCAAACTCCTTACTTTGGCTAAATGCTTCTAGCAATTCATAAAATTCCTGATAGGACGAATCAACCCATTGGTTTCTTGGCGTCCAGCCAAATAGATGGCTGAGGGGAAGATGTGCACTGTCGACACTACCGGTACTCCCAATCCAATACCAGTTTACCTTTAGATTTTTCGGCAATTTTTCTTCTAGTTCTGCCAAAGTATATTGCTTGTCAAAACTAATTGCCACCTCTACCAATTCTCCCTTCATTTGAGCTAAATAAGATAGTTCCTGAGCAGGTTTTCTAATAATCGCTTCTGGGCTATAACTAGCCTTGGGATTAAAGAATAAGGCAGCCTTTTGATGGCATTTATAACTGTAGGCCATTGTTGTACTATCCTGCTCTGTTGAGGCTGGAAGTACAACAGCAGCTAGAACATCCGGAGCCCATGTCATAACCGAAAAACCTGCTTCAATCTCTTCATACTTGACAGAAACCCCATCTATATCCTTTGTCAGATTCGCCTCATAACGTCCACCCAGATAAGGACTGTCCAGTGCTCGAACATTGTCTCGCTGCATATTCGGAAAGGCAATACTGGTCCTGCGGTAGTAATAATCATCCAACTGATGATACTGCTTGGTAGATAGAAATAATAAACCTAGCCAGATGAGAAAAATAATTCCGCCAGCCAGTAAAATGGAACAAAAGCTGATGAAAATCGTTTTTTTCTTCCATTCTCTCCTCTTTTTCTCTGCTAATACTTCAAATGTTTCCATGATCATATCCTTTCTGTTTGAGGGAATCTTTTAATTTCTGACGACTGCGATGTAGACGAACCTTGACTTTACTGACAGAGTAAGAGAGAAGCTGGGCTATTTCACGAACCGAAAACCCCTGAAAATAAAAGAGGTCTAGCAGGAGGGCATCCTCTCTAGGGAGTCGCTCTACTTCTTCTAGTAAGAAGTCATAGTCATCAGCCTCAAAGCGGGAGTATTCCGAAGTCTTGAAAAATTCTTGCCGTAAAATTTCCTTATAGCGCCTATCTCTCCTGTACTTGTCAATATAGCGACGAATGGCAGCACGATACATAAAAGCTCGGATTTTTTCACCTGGAATCGTGACCGGCATCTCCAACATCTTGACAAAAATATCCTGGACCACATCTTCTGCCTGTTCTTTGGATACACCTGATTTCATCAAGTAAGAAATAACATCCTTGGCAAAGCCAATCAAGACTTTTTCATAACCATCTAGTTTGATGATACCCTCCTCCCTTCTTCGCTAATAAAACGAAACGAGACCTGTAAAAGTTACAGGTCTAGTCTTATTTCATCCTATTTCTGACAGAACACTCCAGAACAACTATCGTTTTATCCCTCTAAAGACTTCTTCAATATCCTTACACTCTTTCTAAGGGGGATCTTGCTTCATTGAACACGCCCTAAACTCTGTGCGAAAAAGACTATAACAGAAATGGATCGAAATACAGTGTATTAGCGGTAGCTAGCTGGCTATTCCCTGCATTTCATTGGTGACTAGCCTAGCTATCTTCGCAGGGGTCTCGCAACAAAGTTGCAAGCAACTTCTGCTCGGCCGCCTATTTTCGCTTTGAGTTTTTCACGGGCTTTGTATCTTGGATTTAATTGAGTTCGGACTAAGAGCTGTGTAAAAAAGAGAGTTTTTCCTAGAGCCAAGGTTCTGCGTTAAAGCTCCTATTTTTGCTTTACTCGTTTCACGCTCTCGTATCTTGTTTAACCCGAGTTACGTAGGCCAGTTGCGACCCCATTTATAGTGATGTGGATAAGACTTTCTTGATCTGTACTTAGTTCTCCGCGCCGGAGGCGGTTGATCAATTCAATTTGGATATAATTCAAAACATTGAAATAAGGCATCCGATAGGCAAGACTGGCTTTCAAAAACGGTAACTCAGCTAGCAATTCGTCATTTTGTTCAATTTCAAGAATGATATTCTTCGTCAGTTGCCACTCATCTAAAATAGTATAAAAGACTGAACGAACTTCCTCATCTTCACACATTTTAGCATACTCAAAGGCGATGTTCATGTTGGACTTGGATAAAACCATGTCTACATTTGATAAGAGGGAGCGGAAAAATGGCCAGTTCTCATACATTGTTTGCAGCTTCGTCAGATTCTTTGGATCCTTATCGATAAAACGTTTAAAGCTAGAACCTACCCCATACCAGCCCGGTAGCATGACCCGATTTTGTGACCACGAAAAAACCCACGGAATGGCACGCAGACCACCGATTTCGGTGATGGTCTTGCGGGCCGCTGGACGTGAACCAATATTGAGACTAGAGACCTCACGAATTGGACTTGCTGCAAAGAAATAGTCGTAGAAATGGGGGTTACCAAAGACCAAGTCCCGATAGATATGGTAGCTATCTTCGACAATAGCATTCATCACCTCACGGTAGCCATCAATTTCATCAACATCTGTAATCATCTGGGTCACCATTCGATTCAAGGTCGCAGATACCAACATTTCCAGATTATAGTAGGCTGCGTCCTTATTCCCATATTTATTCCAAATTACTTCTCCCTGTTCCGTCAAACGAATACGGTCGTTGATGGATCCAAATGGCTGAGAAGTAATTGCATCATAAGAGGGTCCACCACCACGACCAACCGTTCCACCACGACCGTGGAAAAATGTGATTTTTACTCCGTATTCTTGACCGATTTGGGTCAATTCATTCTGCGCCTTATAGAGGGTCCAACCAGATGATAAATATCCCCCGTCCTTATTAGAATCTGAGTAACCTAGCATGATTTCTTGGTAGTGATGATTGCCTGCAATCCAAGACTTAGCAAGATCTAATTGCAAGTACTGACGCATGGTAGCAGGTGCATTGTCCAAATCTTCAATCGTTTCAAAAAGTGGTACAATCTGCACGCGCGCACGCTCAGCGTCTACCAAGCCAACCTCTTTTAATAACAAGGCCAATTCCAGAAGGTCCGATACTGCTTCTGAATGAGAAATGATGTGTTGCTTGATGACTTCCTCACCTAGCTTGTCTTTCAATTCACGCGCTGCTGCAAAAATCGCCAGTTCCTTTTCTAACTGCTCTGATTTCGGCATATGGGTCGCAGATAAAATACGGGGATCCTCGACCAATTCCTGAAGCAAGACCTGACATTTTTCTTCTTCTGATAAGCTACTATAGTCAGCCACAATTTTCGCAGAAGCCAGTAATTCAGCCACACTTGCCTCATGAATACTCGAATCTTGGCGCATATCAATACTCGCTAAATAAAAACCAAAGGCTTCAATAGCTTCCAATAACTCCGTCAAATCGCCTTTTAAGAGATTGGCGCCTTTATGTTCTTCTAGGGACTCTTTAATCGCTATTATATCCGCCTTAAACTCACGGACATTGGCATAAAAATCTTCACTGATTTGATTATGAATCAGATAATCACGGGTCCGTCCTAGCTTCATTTGGATATAATGAAAGGCCCTCCGATAAGGCTCATGCTCCCGATACTCCGAGATATCCGTTGATAAATCAGCCAATGCCTGCACAGCAGGGCTAACCGTTGCAATCTTGGTAGATAGAGAAAAGTTGCGATAGAGTTTCTCCAGTTGCTCATGATAATAGTCCATAATCACTTCGCACTGGGTGAAAGCTGATAATTTCAAGGTTTCAGCTGTCACAAAGGGATTTCCATCCCGGTCTCCCCCGATCCACATCCCCATAGTAATCGGACGTGGATTGACCAGCTCAATCCCTCTCTCAGCTGCAAGTTTCTTATACTCACGTTGCAATTTCGTTACAGCCTTAATAAAGGAACTATTGTAGTAATCCATGACATTTGTGATTTCATTGGTCACCTTGAGTTTTTTCTCACGGATCATCTCGGTTTGCATGATAATTTCCACATAGCATCGCAACTCATCTAGCCATTTGTTTCGGTTCATCAGCCCTAGCTTGACATCCCGATAGCGGCGGAGCAATTCATGGATATGCTTGGTCAAGTCAAGCATAGACTGGCGCTGCACCTGGGTTGGATGGGCTGTTAAGACAGGCACTACATTAAGATTTTCCAAGATTTCAGTCGCATCTTCACGCCCTGCCACCACATCAATTATCGTAGAAATTTTTCCCAGATAATCCTGATCCAAATTATTTTGATGGTTGATTTCATATGCCAAGTCAACATCTTCTGAAATGTTAATCAAGAGCGGTAAAACTGCGAAATAACGGGAAATAACTGCCAATTCATCATTGGTCAACTGGCTGATGATTTCCATTAACCGACTATAGTCATCTTGCCCTGAGAGCTTTCCAAGCTCGATGATCTTATCAAAGGTTTCTTCAGCCATCAACTGCCGCGCTACATCTTGCAAAATATCCGTTAAAATCCCTACTTCTTCCTTGATGGCTTCCTTATTGTTATAGTTTTCTAATTTCTGCATCTCCGTATCTTTCCTTTCTCCTATCTCTTTTTCCATCATCTTCCTAAACGATTGTCCGTTCAATCTCTTCTTGAATCAGGTCACGTTTTTCATTGGCATCAATATTCAGCACAAAGGCAATTCCAATGGAAATGATAAGCAAGCTATTTCCCCCTTGCGAAATAAAGGGAAAGGTCACTCCTGTCGCTGGAATCAAGCCTGCAATTCCTCCAATATTGACAAAGGTCTGAACAAGCAACATTCCTGCTACCCCAAACGCCATCATCGCATTAAAGGCATTCCTAGCCCGAATCCCAACTACTAAAATTCGTAAAATCAAAAAGAATAGGAGAGCCAAAATCAAACTAGCACCCAAGAATCCCAATTCCTCAATGACAATCGAAAAGGCAAAATCGGTATGTGCCTCTGGTAAATAGCCATTTTTTTCAATCGAGTTCCCCAGACCTCTCCCGAACCATCCACCATTACTCATAGCATAGTAGGAGTTGGTCAGTTGTAAACCTGATTCTGTCGCATTTTCAAAGGGATTGAAATAGGCAGCAAAACGTCTAGCAATATAGCCAAAGACAGGAATCTTAGCCACAACCTCAACCCCCAGCAGGCGGATAGAACCCAGCAATAAAACAGAGGCTGAGACAATCGCTAGCAAGGCCGTTGAAAACCAGCGATAGCCAATGCCACTACTCGTGACTAAAATCATGATGATTAAAGCAACAATGACCGCATTTCCCAAGTCAGGAAGGGAAGCGACCAAACCGAGAAAGAGGAGGCTAACCACACGCCAATCATTGATTTTATTAGGAATCCAGCGTCCCTTGGTCAAGGCTTGATAATCATACTTCCCTATCTCCCCTTGAACCTTGGCAAACTGATGAGCCAGATACCAGACGATGAGTAATTTCAAGTATTCAGCTGGTTGCAGACCGATGATGCCATTCGGTCCAAACCGAATCCAGCCGTGAGCTCCATTAACAGGATCAAAAAAATGGGAAATAAGAAGTAAAAAACCATCGACCAATAATACCAACGAAATGAGGCCCGGCCTACGTAAAAAGCTCAGTTTCATGCGATAAATGATATAGATGGCTACCAGACTAATGACCCAATAGCCTGCTTGACTAATCAACAGTTTCAGGGGATTGCCGGCATTTTGAACCTGCAAGGCACTGGTCGTTGAATAAATCATAATCAAACCGACAACGGACAAGATTAAATACGGAATTAAAATAGAATAGTTCAGCAAATGCTGTTTATCAATTTTCATCTATTCTCCTCAGCATTTTCTAGAGTATTGCTCTCATTATACCATATTTCCCTAGTAAATACGGAAAAATCTGACAATTTTAGAGGAAAGCGTTTCCGCAAGTGAGACTCCCTCAATAGCAAGGTCTTCTATCCCCTGATCGTGAAGCAGTATCCTCTACATTTAGTATTGTTGATAGCGCCCTTAACCAGTAGGACTAAGCAATTTCCTCCGGGCTTTCAGCCCTCGTTTTTGAACCCAAGGTCTCAGAATGTACTGATATAGTGCTTTCTTTTATATCTGATTATCTTTTAATTTAGAAGATAAATCTCAGGAGTTACTTCACCAGTCTCCATCAGACTGGTGAAGATTGGAAATAAAACGAGTGATACTCGTGTCAAAAGCTCTCGTATCTTAATTGAACACGCCCTAAACTCTGTGCGAAAAAGACTATAACAGAAATGGATCGAAATACAGTGTATTAGCGGTAGCTAGCTGGCTATTCCCTGCATTTCATTGGTGACTAGCCTAGCTATCTTCGCAAGGGTCTCGCAACAAAGTTGCAAGCAACTTCTGCTCGGCCGCCTATTTTCGCTTTACTCGTTTCACGCTCTCGTATCTTAATGTAACTGAGTTCAGCCTAAAACCTCGGAAAAAAGATAAATCTCATTGGTTGCCAAGCAACCTGCTTCGATTTCCTATTTTTCATTCGGTTTTTTAACGGCTTCACATCTTATGTAACTGAGTTCGGACTAAGAGCTGTGTAAAAAAGATCGGCAGCTGTTTTGGCTTTAGCTGATTACAGCTGAGAACCCTGTAAGGAGAGATTTCCTCGTGTTCATCGAACACGTCGCAAATCTCCTATTTTTACTTGGCTCTGGACGTCCTCACATCTTAATTGAACACAGCCTACGAGCTGTGTAAAAAAGATCGGTTTCCTTGGGTTCATCGAACCCTGTGTCAACCTCCTATTTTTACTTTGCTCGCTTTACGGCTTTTGTATCTTGATTTAATTGAACTCGAGCTAAAAGCTCGGAAAAAAGAGAGACTTCCTTGTGTTCATCGAACACCGCGTCAGTCTCCTATTTTTCATTCGCTTTTTATACGCTCTCGTATCTTTATGTTACAAGTCACTGTCCCCCCAAAAAACAAAATACCCAGATAGGTATGAAAGACCTCCCTTATCATTTCTAGTGATCTTCACTATCTTGTTGATAAGAGGAGGAACTCAACATACTACTGGGGGTAATCTAGGGCTATTTCATGGTTGGGAAAAGAAGGACATCTCGAATGGTGGTTGTATCAGTCAGAAGCATACAAAGACGGTCGATACCAATACCTAGTCCACCTGTTGGTGGCATGCCATATTCAAGGGCTTCTACATAATCATAGTCGACACCAGTCGCTTCATCATCTCCCAATTCTTTTGCCTCGGCTTGGCTTTTAAAGCGTTCCAGCTGATCGATCGGATCGTTCAACTCAGTGAAGGCATTACCGTACTCCTTGGTCATAATAAAGAGCTCAAAACGGTCTGTAAAGCGAGGATCTGCATCATTTTTCTTAGCAAGTGGGGAGACAGCAACAGGATGACCATAGACAAAGGTTGGTTGAATAAGAGTGTCCTCAACAAATTCTTCAAAGAAGGCGTTGATAATGTGCCCCACTTCTGTATAGTGTTTTTCGAGAGCTACTTTATGGTTTTTTGCTATAGCTGCTGCTTCTTCAAAGGTCATGTCTTGCCAGAAGTCGATGCCTGTTTGTTCCTTAATGGCTTCAACCATGTGAATCCGTTTGAAAGGGAGGTGGATATTGATTTCTGTCCCTTGATAGGTAACAGGTCCCTCTCCAACAATGGCTTTTGCAGTATGCTGGATAATCCCTTCCGTCAAATCCATGATGTCTAGATAATCTGCATAGGCTTGGTAAACTTCAATTGAGGTAAATTCTGGATTGTGTGTAGCATCCATTCCCTCATTACGAAAGATTCGACCGATTTCATAGACCCTCTCCATGCCACCAACAATCAAGCGTTTCAAATGCAATTCTGTCGCAATGCGCAAGACCATGTCCATGTTTTGGGCATTGTGGTGGGTGATAAATGGACGAGCAGCTGCACCTCCAGCCTCATTATGGAGGACAGGCGTCTCTACCTCTAAAAATCCAAGTCCGTCTAGATAACGGCGGATTTCTGAAATGATTTTACTACGAGTGACAAAGCGCTCAAAGCTGTCACGATTAGAAATCAAATCCAAGTAGCGTTTCCGATAAATCGTTTCGGTATCCGTAAGACCGTGGAATTTTTCTGGTAAAGGACGAAGAGCTTTCGATAAATGGGTCAATTTACGAGCATGGATCGATAATTCCCCCATATTCGTCCGCATCACATCTCCCTCAACCCCGATAAAGTCTCCAAGGTCAGCCTTGTTAAAGAGTTCATAGTTCTCCTCTCCAACATCATCCTTACGGACATAGATTTGAATTTGCCCTTCTCGGTCTTGGAGATGGGCAAAGCCTGCCTTTCCTTTGCCACGCTTGGTCATCATTCGACCTGCGATGACAGCCGTCACACCTAACTCCGCCAAGTCTTCCTTGGATTTATCCTCATATTGTGCCTTTAATTCTCCTGAATTTGTAGTGCGATCAAAGCGTTTTCCAAATGGGTCAATGCCTTTCTCACTAAGGGCTAGCATTTTCTCACGGCGAACCAGTTGTTGATCATTTAATTCTTCAAAATATTCATTTGACATAGTCGATTTATTCCTCCAAAGTCTATCTTATTCATTCTAGCATAAAACATCAAAAAAATCAGCTAATACTCCATAAAAATCAAAAGTAGACTAGCTTTCACAATTCAGAATTGTGAAAGGTTGGAAATGAGAGTAGTACCGCTACTTTCCTTATAATCGAAGCCAAAGGTAGAACGAGCCTTCACCAAGGCAAGTTGACCGAGTATCCTTTTGATGTTTAAAGAGTATAAGATAGGCAATTTTTCCACACCATATGCATGAAGAAACTGCATGTCACTGTTTTCTAGCTACATGCAGTTTTTCAAAAATATTTTTACGACATTTACATAATTAGATTGATTTATCCTCGTTTTCACCTACATTACAACAAAATTTCATGATAAAAATATCATTTTTATGAAAAAATGTTATCTGAAAACAAAATTTTCTTCATGAGTTTGTCGTGCCAATTTTTCTTATAAAGATATGCTGAAATATAGGATTTTTAGAACGGTTCCTATACTTATTTGACAGTCAAATCAGCAAATGTTGCACCTACAAAATCAGCCAACACTTGACTATTGATGCGAATAGAACGACCAATCTCCCCAGCAGAGACAATCATCTCCCCCAATTCCAAGGCAGACTGATCAATGTAGATAGGAAAGGCATGTTTCTGACGAATCCCTACAGGGTTATTTGCTCCATGGACATACCCCGTTGTCTTTTGCAACTCTTTCTGCGGAATCATCGTCACTTTTTTATTACCTGACACAAGCGCCAAGGTTTTTTCTGACAGGTGTTCTGTAATAGGAACAATTCCGATGATGGGGCCTGTCTTATCTCCGGTCAAGGCTAGGGTCTTATAAATCTGGTGCTCTGCTACACCTTCTGGCAGTCTCCCTTCAAAAGCATTAACTTCAAGGCTATCATGGGCAATCCCTGCCTTGTCTAAGATTTGATCTACCAAGGTTTTCTTGATTTTCTTCTTGCCCATTACTTATATTTTTCCTCCAGTTTACTCATCCATAACCCAAGCCAGACACCTAATCCAAAGAGGAACAGTGCAAAAATCCAAGTCCCACTTCCTAGGCCAGTGTAGGAGATGGACTCTTCATTTCCTGCTTGCGGAATGAGAATCAAGAGGGTACTGGATAGGACAATCCCAATGATAAAATGGTAGACACGAGAATGATAGTTCTGAAGGGCAAAATCCATGACTTTTGAAAAGGCCAACATCGCAAGGATACCACCGATAGCAATAGGCAAAAAGGTTCCCAGCAAATCAAGCGATTTAAAACCGTTGAGCATGGGAGTATAGATCCCCAAAATAAGGAGGAGATTAGAAGGACTAAGACCTGGAACTAAAATTCCCAAGGCAATCAAAGCTCCTGCTAGGACGAAGCTCGCAAAGCTAGCAGGTAAGGTCCCTACAAGGTCATTGAGGAAATAAAGAACAAGACCAGAAATCACAAAGGTCCCCCACAGCCAAGCAAGATCAATCGTATCGCGCTTGCTACGCTGGGTGGATTCTTTAACCAGGCTAGGAATGGTTCCAACAATCGCCCCAGCAAACCCCCATAGAACAATCACCTGATAGTGTTCTAGAAGATATTCAACGGGGTAAGAAAAAAGAGCGATTCCTAAAATACCACCGATTCCCACTGGAATAAAAAAGAGAACATTTCCGATAAAATTCTCTCGAATATGTGCGAGAAAATGAATCATTCGCTCATAGATTCCTAAAATCGCTGCCAAGACACCGCCCGATACTCCCGGCAAAATAAAGCCTAAGGCAATAATCATTCCTTTTACTACTCTTGCAATCCAAGATGCCATAAGTTCCTCCATAATATAGTTGTTTCGTTTACTTTTAGTACTAGACAAGGAGCTGCAGGCTGCTTCAACAGTCTAATGACTGTTGAAGGTTGGAAATCATACTGACGATAGTCAGTAACAATCGTAGAGTACAGCAAAGCGAGTTCCAATCCTCTTCCAGATGGTTGAAAGTTGCAAATAGAGAAACGGAGTTTCCACAATCGTCGAAGTAGTAAAAGGTAAACTAAGTGAGTATATAAGCTATTGTACTACCATCATCCACACCACTGCTGATCATTTTTAATACCCTAAAAATATCAAAAATGGTTTATACTCAAAGAAAATCACAAAACAAACGAAAGCGAACCGAAGGTTACTGATGTAGTCCTATGGGACTGTATCAGGTGGAAAATAGAGCTTGCAAAAGCAAGTGACCATGTAGCGACGACGCTGACGAAGTTTCAAGAGATTTTCAAAGACTATTACCATTCAAAAATGGCTCGTGATGAGTAGCGAACGAAAAAACGTTCAAAACGCTTCTATTATACCATATTTTAAAGAAAATACCTGCCATTATTTTCTAGTCGGTGGAAAATAACACTGGTAAAAGCAAGTGGTCGTCATAGGAGAAAGCAAAGTGTTCCCGTAATCCAGTAGAATACAGCCAGTAGGAAGTCTTGCCCCAGCTTCCGAAGTCATAAAAGAGATGCAGGTATTTCGGCTTTCGCCGATGACAGCTGTGACTACCTTTTGGCATAAACAAAGCAACTATACCATCAGATACTGTTTTCCACTTTCTGTCCTGACCTGCATCTCTAGTAACATATGTTGATGTAGAAGGCTGTCTATCTTAACAGGCTTTCCTTCCATTTCAAAAAGAGCGTGTCATCGAGCATAGATTCTTATACTCTATCACACGTCTTTTCTCAAGGTCCCCACTCTATTTTCTAACACAACAGTCCTATATCCTATACATTTAAAGGATTGCCTATTAAAAACAAGAGCTTCTTTTTATTCGAATCAGCTCACAATCGTCTGTTCCCTAACAGTGATAGGCGTCAAATGATTGAAGCTATCAAATCTGATTATTCCAGTTCTTTATTTATTGGGCAAGAAAAACCGTGGACTAGTAGAAAAAACAATCCCAAAAACAAGGAGGACAACAAGGAGGGTCAAACCTCCTGCTATCCCATTTACAGAAAAAGAATACCAATAGGCAGATACCCCCTCAGGAGCATAGCTACTCCAGAAAAGGATCCCTGCTATATAGTGAATGAGATAGCGTACAAAGACAGCAAAACTAGCCGCTAGAAAGGCAAGTCTTAAGGCTCGACTTTGTTCTTTTGCCCTCAAGGCCTGTTGAAACTGAGGTGCTAGGAAGCCTGCAAGCCCCATTGCAATAAAGGCAAGGATATATTCAAGGAGCACTTGGGAGACGGAGAGGTAGTAGATCTTGAAGAGGACAAAATGGAGTAGGCCCCAGATCAAACCAGCCAATAAGCCATATCTTGCTCCTCTGCGTAGGGAAATCAACACCAAGGGAATGGCACCAAAGGAAGGATTAAACCAACCCATGAAGTCAGGAATAAAGGACAGGGTCATGGCTAGAGCAGCAAAGAGTGCCACTTCAACAAGGGCATTGAGACTTTTAGGCATAAAGAAAAACTCCTTTTCTTCACAAAAGGAGTCCTTAGTCTTTGAGAATACTGGTCATCAACCAGTACCATGTCAAACACAATCCCTACGCTAGTCTTAACTAGATCAGGTTCGAGGATTTCGCAAATGCGATCTCAGCCGAAGCACTCCTTTGTGATGTATATTTAATTATATTCAGTATAGCATATTATTCTGGGCTTGTAAACAACTTTTGATAGACTTCATTTGGATCTTTGAGAGTGGTAATCAAATTGAGGTCTAAATGATGTGCAAAGCCGTTGAGGGAGCCTACTGATGTATATTGGTGCAGGTCATAATCCAAATCGGTATTCGGAGCGGCATTGTAATAACCTGAATTACTTCCGTAAGTTGGAATCCAAAGAGCCGTAAACTTATCTACAGATATCTGATGTTCTTCTCTGAAGTAGGTCCCGATGTAGATACCAATATTTTTAACCCCAAGATCTTCTAACTCTTGGCGGAAGGCCTCGACACCAGCATTCATATCATCCATCGTCTTATCTTCAACATCCAACCAGTAATAGGTCGGTTTGAATTTGTAGGAGGCTTCATAAAAGGACTTGGCTTCCTTTTTCATGGACTCCACACTATTTCCAGTAACATAGGCATAGACTGCCACTGGTATCCCGCGTGCTTGAAACTCCTTGATATGGGTCTGATAATGCTTGTCTATTCCATTTTCATCAGAGGCATTGTTATCTTTTCGTGTATGTGAACCACTTTGCACACGAATAATAGCACCAGATATGTTGGAAGAAAGCGTATCGTAATCAATATCAGAGGGCCGTTGCCAACCAGATACATCAATGATTGGTTTCATCTCTAGCGCATTCGTAATGCGGACTGCACTGGCATGGTAACTCGGGGCGGTACTTTCATCAAGTTCTTGAGTCGCTTCTTGCTTGGCTTGTTCTTGCACATGATTCATTGCTCTTGTCGTTAGGATAAGACCTGTAAAAAATAGGAAGAATAAGACAACAAGGACCGGGTGTATTTTCTTTCTCATTGCTCTTATTTTATCTTAAATAGAGAAAAAAATCAAAAAAAATAAGCGAATCGTTCGCAAAAATCGCATTCTTACGCAAAGAAAAACAAAAAGAGGGGAGCTTTTACCATTGAGAATACTAAGGGCCTGTATTCACAAGTAAGGTGCTTCTATAGAAAAGATTGTTTTTTGAGGAGATATCGGCGGTATGTTGAAAAAAACGAACGATGAAAACTTCAAAGCGGGTCTTAGATGAAAGTGCTAAAGGGTGGATATAGGTTCCGAAAGGTAGGAGCTAAGGCTAGCAAGCTTCGCTTCCTTTAAATCTAGGATTTAGGAGATATAAGTGAATAAGCTGTCTTTTTGATGTTCGTGGGGGATTAAACGAGATCATCTCAAGCTGGAATAACTTCTTTGTTTGCTCTTTGATTTTTAAAGAGTATAAGTATGAAATTTATCTTGACAGCAGAGGGAGAATCCGTTACCCTAGAAGAGGAAATAAAAGAGAAAGTATCGATATGTATGATGTCAACAAGACGAATCAGCCAGATTGTCATTCTTGTAGCCCTATCAATCGCACTACGCTTTGCCTTTGCTGCGCTTCCAAACATCAAGCCGATTTCAGCCATCTTTTTAGTCAGTCTTTGCTTTTGTCCCTTAAAGGATAGCCTCTGGATTATGGCATTAACCATGCTGGGAAGCAGTCTTTTATTTGGATTTAGCCTAGTGGTTTTTTGGCAGATTAGTAGCTTTGCAATTGTGATGCTCTTGTGGTATGCCTTTGTGATTCCTTTTATCCGCAAAGGGCAGCTGGCACTCAAATGGCAAAGTCTACTTGCAGGAATCATCTTATTTTCCTATGGTTTCTCCATCAGCCTTCCAATTGCTTGGCAGTATGGGACAAATCCTATTGTCTATTGGTTAAATGGTCTGTCATTTGATGTCTTACACAGTCTTTCAACTGTTTTATTTTATCCCATTATTTATTCTATATTTAGGAGATATTACCCTTATGAAAAAAGTAGCGCTTAGCCTTTTATCACTCATTGCTGGTCTCTTCCTAGTAGCCTGTCAACCACAAACAGCCTCTACAACAGAGCAGACCCAGACAGCCACCTTGAAAATCACATTTTCAGATAAGCAGGTTGTTGAGGAAACTGTAACATTTGAAAAAGAGGACTCTGTGATGGATATTTTAGAAGAATACCACAAGATTGAAGAAAAAGATGGACTGGTAACGTCTATTGATGATGTCAGTCAGACACCAGAAAAAAATACTTACTGGATGTATGATGTTAATGGTGAATTAGCTCCAAAAGGAGCTAAAGAAATGCACATCTCTGATGGCGACACCATTGCCTTCTACCTTCAAACCTTTCAATAGGATTGGACAAGCTAGATAAAAAAATGCACCTGAGCCATAACTTAGGTGCATCTTTCTATTGATAGGCTAGCTTTAGCGATAAACGAAAGCATGTCAATAGGATTGGACAAGTTAGATATAGTTGTTTAGTTTACTTTTAGTACTAGGCAACGAGCTGCAGGCTGCTTCAACAGTCTAATGACTGTTGAAGGTTGGAAATCATACTGACGATAGTCAGTAACAATCGTAGAGTACGGCAAAGTGAGTTCCAATCATCTAGAAGATGATTGGAAGTTGGAAATAGAGAAACGGAGTTTCCACAATCGTCGAAGTAATAAAAGTTAAACTAAATGAGTATAAAAAAGAATGCACCTGAGCCATAACTTAGGTGCATCTTTCTATTGATGGGCTAGCTTTAGCGATAAACGAAAGCATGTCCTATTCCAATAGTTTTTACCTTCTTATACTCTTTAAAAATCAAAAGGATCCTTCGTCAGCTTGCCTTGGTGAACACTCGTTCTACCTTCGGCTTCGATTATAAGGAAATGAGCCGTGCTACTCTCATTTCCAACCTTTCACCATTCTTAATTGTGAAAGCTAGTCTACTTTTGATTTTTCTTGAGTATTATTCCCAGCTTTGCGGATTCCGAAGCCAGTCCAACTCTTTTTCTGAAATAGGAAATCTCAATTTCCCAACAAGGGGAATATTCGCCAAGAGCAGATCATTATAATTTTCGTAGACATACAGATCGATCTCATGTCCTGCCCTTGTCGTCAGTACAAAATGATAGGCTACCTTGGCATCAGCAGGCATGTCATCAAAGATTGTCTCTCCTTCAACATCATCACTAGTTGAACCAACATATTCTCCAAAAGTATCAATGATCTCCTTGTTCTTGGTTTCAAGAATCTTCTTTTCATTCGCATCATAAACGCGGATCATCTGGTCTGTGCCCTCGTCCATTTTTTCACCTTTTTCACCGATTTGTACCGAGCAGGCAAATAAACCTAGACAAGCAAACAGACACAAGCAAAAATACAATACTCTTTTCATAACACCTCTAAAAATGATGGACATTGTAGATTATTCATAGCGAAGGGCTTCAATTGGATTGAGCTTAGATGCTTTGTTTGCTGGTAAAACACCAAAGAGCATACCAACACCTGCTGAGAAGGCAAGACTACCAAGCACAACTGGAATGGAAATAACAGCCGTAATGTCTCCTCCTAGTGCCTTGCTCACATTGATAGCAGTAACAGCTAATTGTGCAATTCCAAGCCCCAATAGACCACCCAGACTAGTCAAAACCATCGCTTCAATCAAGAATTGGAGCAGGATATTACCTCGGGTCGCACCGAGAGCTTTCCGCAGACCAATCTCACGAGTGCGTTCGGTAACAGATACCAGCATAATATTCATAACTCCGATACCACCAACAAGGAGGGAAATTCCCGCTACTGAACCAATAAATAAGGTCATACCTGATAGCTGAGCATTAAAGGTCTCCAAAAATTGAGAGAAATCCTGAATATCATATTTCGCTTCTTTAAGATGGGTAGCTTTCGTCAAGTAGGCTGCGGCTGCTCTTCCCACCTCTGAAGATCGTGACACATCTTCCACATGGACATACACTTGAGCATTTTCAGAGATAGGATTTTCAGCAGCAACTTGGGTATTGGTCATCAAGGCAGCACCACCAGCACCAAAGCTAAGGATACCTCCCTCACCCTCTTCTTTATAAACACCTACGACCAAGTAAGCCTTATTCGCTAGACTGACTGTTTGATTGAGGGCAGAGCTTGCATCACCAAATAATTTTTTAGCTGTTTGTTCATCTAGCATAATGATACGAGCAAATTGTGTATAGTCATTTGCTGTAAACTTCCGACCTGCTATAAGCGAGATATCTTTTACATCAAAGTAGTTTTTGCTCACCCCTGTAATAAAGACACTGTCCACTTTTTTGGCACCAACGCTAATTTCACCATTGTTACTATTGGTTGTATAGTAATTGCTGACACCGTCGACTTCAAGTAAGCCCTTCAAAATCCCATCTGTCAAGGTTGGTTCTGGTTCATCACTTAGTTGCGACTCGGAAAACTGAGTCATCAGCCCGTCTTGGGTTGTTTCACCAATAGTATTCGAAAAATAGAGTTGTACATTATTACGGTCACCTGCTAGGGCTTCTGATAAACTTCTCTTAAATCCCTCTCCCAAGGCCACAATCACGACTACAGAAGCAATCCCAATGATAATCCCAAGCATGGTTAAGAGCGAGCGCATCTTATGGGCAAGGACAGATTTTAGGGCAAATTTTATATTTTCCATTTAGTTCTCCTCCCTGCGAATATCTTCTGTAATGACACCATCACGGAGAACGATGCGACGTTTAGCATGTTCAGCAATTTCTGGCTCATGAGTGACCATGATAATAGTCTTACCCTCACGGTTTAAGTCTGTCAAGAGTTCCATGATCTGATCTCCTGTCTTGGTATCAAGAGCCCCTGTTGGTTCATCCGCTAAGATAATGGATGGACTATTGACCAAGGCACGTGCAATTGCTACCCGTTGTTTCTGACCACCTGATAACTCAGACGGCAAATGGGTCATTCGGTTCCCTAGGTCGACCTTTTCCAAAAATTGTTGAGACAAAGCCTTGCGCTGACCAGCAGGAACTCCTGCATAAATTAAAGGTAATTCGACATTCTGTAGTGCGTTCAATTTAGAAAGAAGAAAGAACTGCTGGAAGACAAAACCAATTTGCTTGTTACGAACATGTGCTAGTTTGTTTTCTGAAATCTGACTAACTTCTTTATCTTCTAAAATGTACTCTCCTGAGGTCGGACGATCCAAAAGCCCAATGACATTCATCAACGTTGATTTCCCTGAACCTGACGGTCCCATGATTGCAAGAAATTCCCCTTCTTCTACTTCTAGGTCAATATCTTTTAAAACACGTAGTTCCTGGTCTCCATTTTTATAGCTTTTATTGATGTTGGTCAGCTTGATTAGTCTTTTCTTCATTCGCTTCTACCTCTTTTCCATCTTGTAAGCTATCATTTGGATTGGAGATGACCTGGTCGTCTACTTTGAGCCCTCCTGTTACTTCTTGATACATTGCATCGGAATTACCGAGAGTGACTTCCACTTTTTTAGCTTTTCCGTCAACGATTGTCCAAACAAGGTTTTTATCTCCTTCTCGGACAACTGCACTAATTGGCACAAGGATTTTTTTGCTATTATTGATTACCTCAATATTGACAGAAAATCCTTGTTTAAGTTCTCCCACTTCGCTCGTAATCGCTACTTTGAAGGGATACTTAGAGCTTGACGTGCTTCCTCCTGAGCCAGAAAGAGCTGTTGAAGCTTGGTTGCTTCCAGGATAATTTGAGATATAAGAAATTTTTCCAGTCCATACTTTATCAGGATAAACTTTTGAAGTAATCTTCACTTCCTGATCAACTGAAATGTTTGCCAAATCATACTCAGAGAGATCACCTGTTACTTCCAAACTTCCTTGATTGACAATATGGACAATTGTCTGACTAGTACTTGTATTTGACTTTGAAACAGATTTGTTCACTTCTACTACTGTTCCGACAACATTGCTCGTTACGGTCGCCTCATTAAAAGCTGATTGTGCCTTATCAACTGCAGCTTGTGCATCAGCATACGCATCATTCAAATCCTGCATCTGCATATCTACTGTCCGCTGAGCAGTAGCAGTTGATTTGCTATCAATTGAAGCATCTCCAGTCAAATCCACCGTCTGACCATTTGTTCGGAGATCATTGATTTGACGTCCCACTTTATCTCGAGCCCGCACAGCCGTATCATAAGCAGCCTGTAATTCGCCTGTATCATACTGAACAAGCGGGGACCCCACCTCTACTTGATCACCTTGGGCAACCAATACAGCATTTAAGTCGCCTTTTGAAGGATCATAATAAACGTATTGTTCATCGGCTGCCGCAACCGTTCCTGATAATAATGTTGAAGAAGCAATGGAACCTTCTTTAATAGTCGTATAAGTCAAGCTTTGATCCACAACTGGCGTCTCTGTTTTCTGACCACCAAATAGTAGGCCCCCTCCAACAAGGGCAACTGCTGCTAGCCCCAAACTAGAAAACAAAATGATTTTGCTTTTCTTTGTCTTTAACATATCTTTTCTCCTTTGTTATGATAAACAAGTTTTGTGTTATACATATAGTACAATAATGCAATTGAAAATGCAAGCACTTTTGATACTATTTTACAAAAAAATTAGCTTTCCCGCTACTAGTCTGGTACATCCTTTTCTTACACTTTTGTAAGATTGAACCAACGTAGCCAATTTTTGCAGGAAATCAGAAAAAGCGCTACAATAGAGGAAAATGTAAATGTAGAGAGGATAGCTTATGAAACGATTTGATATGATTGCAATTGGAGGAGGTTCTGGAGGGATTGCTTCCATAAATCGTGCCGCAGAATATGGGGCTAAAGTTGCCGTGATTGAAGGCAAGCTCCTCGGTGGTACCTGTGTCAATATTGGCTGTGTACCAAAGAAAATTATGTGGTATGGAGCGCAACTGGCAGAAGCTTTTCATCAATATGGACCTGAATATGGTTTTTCAGCAGACCGCATCACCTTTGATTTTAAAACCTTAAAGAAGCATCGCGATGCCTATATCGAACGTTCCAGGAACTCTTATAAGGCAAGCTTTGAGCGAAATAAGGTTAAAGTAATCAAGGGCTTTGCCCGTTTTGTTGATCGTCATACTGTAGAAGTTAATGGTGAGCTAATCTATGCAGATAAGATTGTCATAACCACCGGAGCAAAACCAGTTCAGCCAACTATTCCAGGAGGAGAATATGCAAGTAGTTCCGATGATGTCTTTTCATGGGAAGAGCTTCCCCAATCTGTAGCCGTTATCGGAGCTGGCTATATCGCTGTTGAAATGGCAGGCGTCCTCCATTCACTCGGTGTGCAGACAGACCTCTTTATCCGTCGTGATCGTCCCTTGCGACGATTTGATTCCTATCTGACAGATGCCCTTATCGCTGAAATGGAACGGACTGGATTATCCCTCCATACCCATAAAGTCCCTCTGCGAATCGATAAAAATACAGATGGTCGTTTAACTATTTTCTTTGAAGATGGTAGCCAGTACATCGCTGAAAAAGTCCTTTGGGCTACTGGACGCAAGGCTAATGTCGAACAGTTAAACTTAGAGACAGTCGGCATCAACCTTACATCATCTGGTCATATTGCAGTCAATGAATTTCAAGAAACCAATATTCCCCATATCTATGCTCTAGGCGATGTGACAGGGGAAAAGGAATTAACTCCTGTTGCGATTAAGGCTGGTCGTATCCTATCTGAACGCCTCTTTAATGGTAAAGCAGACGCAAAAATGGACTACGCCTTCATTCCAACTGTTGTTTTTTCACATCCTACCATCGGTACAATCGGCTACACTCAAGCAGAGGCAGAAAAAGAGTTTGGACCTGAAAACGTCAAGATTTACACTTCTGCCTTTACCTCAATGTACACTGCTCTTGGCAACCACCGACAAGCTGCCAAGTTCAAACTAGTAACGACCGGACTAGATGAAAAAATCGTCGGACTTCACGGAATTGGTCACGGTGTTGATGAGATGCTCCAAGGCTTTGCAGTAGCCGTTAAAATGGGAGCTACCAAGGCTGACTTCGATGCGACCGTTGCCATTCATCCAACAGGTGCAGAAGAATTTGTCACCATGCGGTAACACAAGATACGAGAGCGTGAAACGAGTAAAGCAAAAATAGGAGCTTTGACGCAGAACCTTGGCTCTAGGAAAAACTCTCTTTTTTGCACAA
>NZ_JBUEQR010000102.1:0-4463 GCF_054968985.1 Streptococcus sp. 1F3
AATCGCTTTTCATTATAGGTCATATGGGACTTTTTTTCTATACTCAAAAAGGTTCCATAATCTCTACAGTGGATTTACCCACTACAGAAATTATAGAGCCATTTTTCTTTTCGCTTTTTTCACGCCCTCGTATCTTGATTTAATTGAACTCGGGCTAAAAGCTCGGAAAAAAGATAACTTCTTCTAGAAGCTCCAGCTTCTGCGAAGAACTTCCTATTTTTCGTTTGTTTTTTTCACGCCCTCGTATCTTGTTTTAACTGAACTCGGGCTAAAAGCTCGGAAAAAAGATACCTTCTTCTAGAAGCTCCACCTTCTGCGAAGAACTTCCTATTTTTCGTTCGCTTTTTTCACGCCCTCGTATCTTGATTTAACTGAACTCGGGCTAAGCACTGTGTGAAAAAGCTCGTAACAGAAATGTATTGAAATATAGGGTATTAGCGGTAGCTAGCTGGCTATTCCCTGCATTTCATTGGTGACTAGCCTAGCTATCTTCGCAGGGGTCTCGCAACGAAGTTGCAAGCAACTTCTGCTCGGCCGCCTATTTTCACTTTGTGCTTTTCACGCCCTCGTATCTTAGTTATCCTAGCTGGTTTTTTTGAGTGTTTTACTGATAGTTTGTAGTTCTTTTTCAAAGGATGGACTATAGGGTAGTTGGAGGTAGTGGTAGGATAGTCCAGTGATGAGTCGCTTTTTTGGTGCGTCATGTTTGAGTTGAGCTGTTATGTTGGTTCTGGGAAGTTGGATGGTTAGCTGTTCGTGGGAAAGGTGATAGGGATAAGGGAGTGGATAGCGGGCTAGAATCTCTGCCATTTCTGCTTTTTGCTCTTCTTTTAATTGGTAGAGGTGTCGTGTATTGCGAGCAAACATACCGTTGTCAATATAGAGAGACAGGGCCTTTTGCATGATGAGATTGGTATCGTAATCCATCAGATTTTTATGTCGTAGGAAGCTCTCACGTAGGCAGTGGGGGAGGACAAGCCCCCCTAAGCGCAGAGCAGGAAAGAGGGTTGGTGTAAAGGATTTAAGATAGATGACACGATCATTGCGATCCAGATAATGAAGTGGCAGGGTCTTTGCACTGTCAAAGTCCGCCAGATAATCATCTTCAATCACATAGACCTCATACTTTGCTGCCAATTGGAGAATGGCTTGCTGGGTTTTGCTGTTATAAGTTGTTCCCAAAGGATTATGTAGACGAGGAATGGTGTAGAAGTATTTAATCTTCCCGCTTTTGAAAATCGTTTCGAGCTGTGTGATATCAATCCCGTCTAGGCTTCGTTCAATCGTTTGATAGGGAAGTGCTTGTTGGTCTAACAAGTGTTTCATTCGATAGTAGGTGGGCTCTTCAATCAAGATTTCCTGTCTACCAGCAGTTGTTTGCATCTGGGTTAGGATATAGAGTGCCTGCTGGCTTCCTGCTGTAATAACCAACTGCTCCTTTTGACAATATACATGGTAGTCCATGAGGAGTTGGTGGAGCGAGGCAATCAATTCCTCCAGTCCTTCCTGCTGATGGTAATAATTAAAGAGGTAGTTTTCCCGACCAACCAGACTTTCGTGGACACAGACTCGAAAATCTTCGTAGGGCAACTGCAAGAAATCTTCAGGATTGAGTGAGATTGTTTTATCGTGAAAGTCTTGATCTTCTAAGATATAATAGCCACTTTTTTCTACTGCATAAATCCTATTTTGGTATTTGAGCGCTAACATTGCCTTTTGAACAGTGTCCTTGCTACAGTGATATTGCTCGCTAAGCCTGCGAATGGATGGTAATTTTTGCCCCCGTTTGAACTGGCGTTTTTCAATGCCTGTAATAATATCTTGAATAATCTGTTGGTATTTACTAGTCATATTCTCCCCTTACAGAATAGTTTGATTTGTTGACTTGATAGACAAGTCTGATACTATATGCTAAACCATATAAAAGACAATGGCTAAATACTGCAAGAAACTGGCTAGAATAATGAATAAATGCCAAATCATATGAAAATAAGGCTTTTTCTTGGCGTAGAAGATAGCTCCTATACTATAGGCAATTCCTCCAGCCAACATGAGAAACCAGAAAGCAGGTCCTGTTTTGCTAATAACTGGTGGTAGGATAAGGAGGACCAACCAGCCCATTATGAGGTAGAGGGCAAGGCTGAAGCGTTCGTTGACCTTTGGGGTAAAAATTTTGTAGAGAATCCCTAAAATCGTTATTGTCCATTGGAAGCCCAAGACTAGGTAGCCTAGCCAGTTAGGCATGAGACTTAGGAGAACAGGCGTGTAGCTACCTGCAATTGCAATGTAAATCATGCTATGGTCGATGATTCGCAAAATGTATTTGTGGGTTGAACCATAGGCCATGGAGTGGTAAATCGTTGAAGACAGAAACATGAGAAAAAGGCTAATGATGAAAATGGACACCCCAATCGTTTGAATCAAGCCTGACTCTTCATAGCTATAAATAGCTGAAAAAGGGAGTAACGTCAGTATGATAAAGGCACTAATAGCATGGGTAACAGCATTTCCCACCTCTTCACCAAATGAGAGGGGAAGGGATAATTTAAAACTTTGGTTCATGGGTTTCTCCTTTTAATTTTGGAATGAGCGCAAGCGTTTCTTGATAAGCCTGAATAGTCTGGCAAGCCTTTTGGATGATGAGTGGTTGCTCTGCTGTTTCGACACCTGAAAAGCATGTAACAAAGGTGTCGTAGAGGGTAGCAGCATCATACTGTTCTTTTAAGACCTCAATGATCTCTTGAATGTCTGCAATAGGAAAAATCGGCTTGCAGATGCTTAGAATGATAAGGCGGGCCAGATGTGTACGATTGTATTTTTTCTTACTTGGTTTCGGGATATAGCCATGCTTGACATAGTTGTTGACCATCGAGGGTGTCAGCTGCTTTTCTTTACTGACTAAAAAGGGACTGGTTTGTTGGTTCACATAGAGCAGGACCTGATCTAGATATAGGTCCAAATCAGGTAGCTGTTGCCAGTTGGGTAAATGTTTCATTCTCTACTCCTTGTTATCTGGTTATCATAACTAGATGATATCATTTTGTAAATAAAAAATCAAGGAACAACTGCAAGGTCATAGCAAGGGAGCTTCCTTAAAGATTTTTTGGAGATTTATCGATTGTTTAGGAGGATTCATCTAGGCTTCTATGCTGTCAAAAAGTGAAGTTGATGACTGCACTCTATCTATATTTCTACCGTAAATCAATAGCAATCTAGTTTACTCCTATTGATTCAAGAGACTTGATTGCGTCTGTCCCCTATTAGAATAGCTTCTAATCCCCGTTTGATTAGAAATAGGAAGAAGATACTTTGCAGTATCTGGTGTGTAAAATGATAGGATATGGTATAATCGGAGTATGAAAATTTTACTTCCTAATGCGAAAGAATTAAATACGAATCTAGAAAATGCTCCTTTTGCTCCCCTGTCAGAAAAGAGCAGGGCTGTTTTGGAGGCTTTGTGTCACTTGTCGGTGTCCGAACTCGCTGCTTTTTATAAATTAAAGGAAGATAAGGCAGAACTGGAAGCTGACCGTTGGTATCGAATCCTTCACCAGCAGGCTAAATCCTATCCAGCTTGGACCTTATATGATGGTTTGATGTACCGCTATATGAAGCGTAGGGATTTGAGCCAGCCAGAGCAAGACTATCTGGCGGATCATGTCTTGATTGCGACGGGATTTTATGGCTTGATTGCGCCCTTTACCCTTATCTCTCCCCATCGTTTGGATTTCCAAGGACAGTTAAAAGTCGAAGGGAAATCGCTCAAGCAATTTTGGCGGGACCAGTATGATGAACAGCTGGCAGGAGAGGATTTGATCATTTCCCTTGCTTCGTCTGAATTTGAACAGGTTTTCTCACCAAGCCTTCAAAAACGTATGGTACAGATTGTCTTTATGGAGGATAAAGAGGGGCAGTTAAAGGTTCATTCAACCATTTCCAAAAAGGGGAGGGGACGCCTCGTATCTCTCATGGCAGAAAAGAATGTTCAGACCCTTGATGAGATTCGACAGCTGACCTTCGATGGCTTTGGCTATCGGGCAGATCTATCAGAAGATACTCAATTGATTTTTGTCCGAGAGCATGGAGCTTCTTAGTCCTTACATTTACCAGAGAAACTAAAGAAAAAATGAAGCAATTCCCTATATAAAATTAGTGAATGGGATTTATACAAAAAGGTAGCTACATCTGTAGCCTAGCATAGAAGTCTACGACCCTCTTATTTTCAGGTGGCGGATTGAAAAAACACTATTCTCTTTTCACCTATCCAAATCAGTCAAGACCGTCTGAGTTTGATGTTGTGGAAAAATTAAAGAGCACATAAATAGCCCTCATTAGGTGTGTGATATACTCCCCATATAGTAGACAGTGAAAAAACAAAAATTCACTAGACACTATGATATACTCCCCTTATAGTGGACAGTGAAAAAACAAAAATTCACTAGAAGTGATATACTCCCCTTATA
>NZ_JBUEQR010000103.1:0-15648 GCF_054968985.1 Streptococcus sp. 1F3
ATATGGGACTTTTTTTCTATACTCAAAAAGGCTCCATAATCTCTACAGTGGATTTACCCACTACAGAAATTATAGAGCCAATCAAAAAGGAGTTTTCCCAAGGTTCAGTCTATTCAAACAATTCTAGAATCTTGCCTCTCACAACTCTCATCAGATATCTCTTCCTATGTGGTCGAACCAGATAGAGACTTTACCCGCTCCAGAAAATGCTCCTTCCAACAAATGGTATCTGCTATACTAAACATGGGTGGTCAAACACTGTCAAAAGAACTCATCAATCAAGACTTCCCCATTTCAACGACTGCCTTTGTTCAAAATCGGTATAAAATTAAGCCACAAGCCTTTCAAGATCTCTTCAAAAACTTTACGCAGGCTATTCTTCCAAAAACAGAACTCCCTATTTTGGCTGTAGATGGTTCGGATATCCATATTCCAGTCATACCAGAAGATACAGCCTCTCATTTTCCTTCAAAATCAGGTGGAAAAGTCTACAATCTCCTGCACCTGAACGCCCTATTTGATTTGGAAAGTGAGCTCTATTGTGATGCTTTAGTTCAGAAGAGACGAGACGTTGATGAACGGCAGGCTCTGATTGAGATGATGGAGAACTCTCCCTTTTGAACAAGCTTTCATTGTAGCGGATAGGGGTTACGAATCTTATAATTTGATGGCTCATTGCCAAGAAAAAGGCTGGTTCTATCTGATTCGGATTCGAGATGGAAAAAACAGTATGAAGCAAAGCTTGGTCCTACCTCCCACTGAATCCTTCGACGAATCGTTTACCTTAAAGTTAACTCGCCGACAAAATAAAACTACGAAAGAATTTCTGAAGAATAGGAATCAATACAAGTTTATTCCCAGTAATCAAACCTTTGACTTTCTTTCTAAAGAATGGGAACGGGGAGCCGAAGCAGAATTTTATCCCCTTTCTTTTCGCATGATTCGATTTGAAATAGCCCCTGAGAAGTATGAGACCCTTGTGACCAATTGTGACAAACCTGTAGACTATATAAAAAACCTCTATGCCCGTAGATGGGGCATAGAGACCGCTTTTCGTCACTTGAAATACGCACTTGGGATGGTTAGTTTTCATGCTAAAAAGCTTGAAGGTATTCTTCAGGAAATTTTCGCTCATCTTACCTTCTACAATGCCGTCAAAATGACCACTTCTAAGGTCATCATTCGGGAGCGAAAAACTAAGTATAGATACAAAGTCAGCTTTTCAGATGCTTGCTATGTTTGTCGTCTATTTTTCCGTCACCAAATACCTTCCAAGCAAGTCGAAATCCACATCCAATCCCACCTCTGTCCAATACGACCCGACAGACAGGCAAAGAGGAACATTCGTTATCAAACATTTATAGATTTCACTTATAGAATAGCATAAAATCGCACAAATGAATACTAAAAATAAGGATGAAAAGCCTCTTTTTATGCTGGCTGAATACAAAAATCCCAAGTATTACATCAGAAAATACTTGGGATTAGACAGCATTATAGATTAACTGATTAGACTTAACTTAATGACATTGTACTGGAGGGCTTACTTTTTTTCAAGTCCAATTGATTGCTTTATACCTATATTATGCTAGAATGGAATTATCGTTATGAAAGGGGTATCATTAGGGGTGTTACAATCATTAGCTAGCTTTCCACATGCCATTTATCAGTCCTTAGGGCATATGATTGGAAGTAGCCTAGATGAGTTGGTTTTAGCAGATGTTTTTTTGAAAGAAGTAGATCGGCACCAAGAACAGATTATCTGGCATATTTGGCCCCTAGAAAAAACAGTTATTCTGGGAATGACAGACTGTCGTTTACCTCATCTTGCCCAGGGGTTGGAAGTGATTCGCAGGCAAGGCTACACTCCTCTTGTCCGCTCTATCGGTGGTTTAGCAGTTGTAGCAGATATGGGGATTGTCAATCTTTCGTTGATTATTCCAGAAGTTTTGAAAAAAGAGAGGTTGGGTATGGCATCAGCCTATCAACTCATGGTTGATTGTATCAAGGAAATCTTCTCTTTGGCAGATTATGAGGTTGAAGTGGGAGAAATCAGTGATTCGTATTGTCCGGGCAGCTATGATTTGAGTATAAGGGGGAGGAAGTTTGCAGGTCTAGCCCAAAGGCGTATCAAGTCTGGGATTGCAATTTCAGCCTATATCAGTGTTTCAGGTCCTCAAGTCAAGCGTGGGGAGCTTATCCGTGATTTTTATCAAGCAGCTATTGGACAAGATGTTGCTCCTCAGCCCTATCCAAGGGTCAATCCTGCTTCAATGGCTAGCCTGTCAGAGCTACTGGGAAAAGCTGTTTCTCCAGAAGAAATTGCAGTAGGTGTAGACCAATTTATCAGGAGCTTGGGACAAGTACCGGCTGACTATATTTTGAGTATGGAAAATATAGCAGATTTTGCAAAAGGAAAGAAGGAAACAATGGAGCGTCATCAGAAAGTAGGATTAGGCTGATATGGTCGATACAAGCAGTTTATTTACACCCTTTGCCCTTGGGGAGGGAGTTGAGCTAGCCAACCGTTTTGTCCTATCCCCCATGGTGACAAATTCTTCTAGTAAGGCAGGATACGTGAGTCAGGAAGATTTAGCCTATGCTAGGCGGAGGGCAGCATCTGCTCCCTTGCAGATTACAGGAGCAGCCTATGTCAATCCGGATGGTCAATTATTTGAATTTGGCTTTAGCGTAGCCAAGGACGAGGATATTGCAGGGCTCAGTAAGTTGGCACAGGCTATGAAGGCAGAAGGTGCGGTAGCCATCTTACAATTGACCCATGCAGGGCGTTTTTCCTCGCATACGCTTGCACGGGAGGGCTTTGTTTATGGGCCAAGCCCTATGCGCCTGCAGTCCCCCTTTCCCCATGATGTCAAGGAGTTAAGTCTTGAGCAAATTAAAAATCTTATAGACGATTATCGTCAGGCGGCGAGGCGGGCTATTTTAGCGGGCTTTGACGGTGTAGAGGTATCTTCAGCCCAGCGCTTGTTAATTCAGACTTTTTTCTCCACCTTCTCTAATCAGCGGACAGACGATTATGGGGCGCAGGATTTTGCCAGCAGGGCAAGGTTGACCCTTGAAATCTTGGAGGCTGTCCATGAAGTGATTGCAAGGGAAGCAAGAGGTTCGTTTTTGTTGGGATTTCGTGCCACACCTGAAGAAACACGGGGAAATCAAATCGGCTACTCGATTGAGGAATTTCTCCAATTGATGGAAGAAGCATTGGCGAGAGTACCGCTTGCCTATCTGGCGCTTGCTAGCTGGGGGCATGATGTCTTTCGCAATCGGGTCCGCTCTAAGGGGGCTTACCAAGGTCTCTTGGTCAATGATGTTATTTATCAACACTTGAGGGGGCGTCTACCCATCATGGCAACAGGTGGGATTAACAGCTCTGAAAAAGCGGTAGAAGCGCTGATGTATGCAGATCTCGTCGGGGCTTCGACCCCTTTTATCGTGGATCCTGAATTTGTCCATAAAATCAGAGAAAACCGTACTGAGGAAATTCACTTGAAAATTAAGGCTACTGACTTAGCCTCCTTGGCCATTCCACAGGCTTCCTTTAAAGATATTGTACCTCTAATGGATTATGGTGAATCCTTACCAGCAGATTCAAGGAGCTTGTTTCGTGGCTTGGCTGTCAACTACAAGGAGGAGAGGTCATGAAGTTTGGAATTTTAGACTATGGGGTGATTGATGAAGGGCAGACCGCAAGCCATGCCTTGGAGACGACCCTTACCCTCGCAAAACGGGCTGATGAACTCGGCTTCAACCGCTTTTGGGTTGCTGAACATCACAATCTATCTGCCTTTGCCATTAGTGCTCCAGAAATCTTGATGGCTCATCTAGCTAGTCAGACTAGGCAGATACGGATTGGCTCTGGTGGTATTATGGGGCTACACTACAGCCCTTATAAGGTGGCAGAACTGGCTCGCACTTTAGGAACTCTGTATCCGGGGCGTATCGATATTGGTTTGGGAAACTCACTGGGAACAGCTCAGGTACATCAGCACCTGCAAAGTCTCTATACTAGCCGAGACTATGGCAGGTGGCTAGAGAGCTTACTTGGCTATTTAGACGATCAGAAAGAGGACATTGTGGCTACTCCGCAAGCTCTTTCTGCGGTCGAAGTCTATGTACTAGGGACAGGAGGACGCTCGGTCCATGAGGCGGCACGATTGGGACTAGGATTTACTTATGGCTGTTTTCCTTTTCTCAATCAAGAGTTGCTAGAAACGGCAAGGCTAGTCGGAAATGTCTATCAGAACCAGTTTACAACTGCTACTCAGAAGAAAGCCCCCTTCCTTTTGGCACTCTTTGTTGTGATTGCAGATACCATGGAGTTGGCAGAAGATCTGGCTAGACCCTTGGATCTCTGGATGCTGGGGAAAGAGGATTTTAATGAATTTTCTTGCTATCCTAGTATCAAAACAGCGCAAGCATACACTTTGACAGAGGCTGAACAAGCCCAGATTGCTGCGAATCGTAGGCGGATGTTGGTTGGAGATATCGAAACAGTCGAGCGCTCGGTCAAGGAGGTAGTGAGGGTATCAGGGGCAGATGAAGTCATCTTTATCCCCTTGATTCCTGATAGTGGGCATCGCATGAGGGCTTTGGAGCTCCTTGCACAGATCCAGCTAAATGAGAAATAAGAAAGGTATTTTATGACGAAAAAAATTGCGAATTATCTTTGGATTCAAAAAGAAGATGATGGCTATGTCATCAGTATGACACCAGAATTACAAGATGATATTGGAACGATTGGTTATGTGGAATTTTCAGAAGGAGAAATACTGGAGAAAGACGATGTTATCTTGAATCTAGAGGCCTCAAAAACGGTTATGGCAATTTTAAGTCCCTTGGCAGGAAAGGTTGTCGAGCGTAATACAGCAGCCTTGGAACAGCCCCTCTTATTGAATTCGGCACAGCCAGAAGAACATTGGTTGGTCAAGTTGGCAGATGTTGATGACGCAGCCTTTGAAGCCCTTGAAGATGCCTAAAGAAAGAGAATGCCAGCTAGTACGGGAGATGATTCTCCTATTAGGTGGCAAGGAGGCTTTGTTGGACGATAAGGAAGAGCTGGTCAGAGTGTGGAGGGGGTTGGTCAACCAGCGTCCGGCAGGTCCGATTTCGCCAGCCTATCTGGCCTGTGAAGAGGAGGTGCTGACAGCTTATCGGGAAAGGCACCAACGTTCTCTAGCGGATTGTCAGAAAACCAGTCACCCCAATATCCTGCTTTACTATGGGGATATGTGCCACTTGCAGGTTGACGCTATTGTCAACGCTGCCAATAGTGATTTGCTGGGCTGTTTTATCCCCAATCACACCTGTGTGGACAATGCTATTCATTTCTATGCGGGAGTGGCATTGCGCAAGGCCTGTGCAGAGCTGATGAAAAAACAGGGACACCGTGAACCTGTGGGGCAGGTCAAGGTCACGTCTGGCTATGCTCTACCTGCCCGCTTCATTTTTCACACAGTGGGACCACAGATTCCGCAAGGAAAAAGATCGTCCCCGATTCGGAAAGCTCTCTTGCGACAGTGCTACCTGTCCTGCTTGAATCAAGCGCGTGAGCAAGACCTAAGAAGTCTAGCTTTCTGTGCTCTTTCAACAGGGGAATTTGGCTATCCGAAGGAAGAGGCAGCGTCTATCGCTGTGCAAACGGTGAGGGATTGGTTGCGTGAGACGGGGTATCATCTTAGGGTGATTTTTAGTCTGTATACAGCAGAAGATGCCCACTATTATGAAGCAGAATTAGGAGGAAAGGAGAAGAGATGGCCAAGTGGAAGTCACTTGATAGGGTACAAGATGATGAGCCGAAAAGGCTCGCAGCACTTTTAGCAGAAGCAGATGCTGTTCTTGTCGGAATCGGAGCCGGCATGTCAGCTGCAGATGGCTTTACTTATATTGGGGAACGTTTTGAAACAGCCTTTCCTGACTTCATCGCAAAATATGGGTTTCTTGACATGTTACAGGCAAGTCTTTATCCGTTTGCAGGTTTGGAGGAATATTGGGCATTTCAAAGTCGATTTGTAGTCTTAAACTATCTGGATCAGCCGGTCGGTCAAGCCTATCTGGATTTAAAGGAGATACTAGAAACCAAGCCTTATCATATTATTACAACCAATGCAGACAATGCCTTTGTAGTAGCAGGCTATGATATGGACAAGGTCTTTCATATTCAAGGAGAGTATGGCTTGTGGCAGTGTAGTCGATTTTGCCACCAGCAGACCTATAGGGAAGATGCCCTTATTCGTCGCATGGTTGTAGAGCAAAAGGATATGAAGATACCGCGCAACCTAATTCCTTACTGTCCCAAGTGTGGAGCACCTTTTGAAATCAATAAGCGAAACGCTGAAAAAGGCATGGTAGAAGATGCCGATTTCTTTGCTCAAAAAGAGCGTTATGATGGCTTTTTAGCAGAGCATGAGGGGCAGAAAGTCCTCTATCTGGAAATCGGGGTAGGCTATACGACCCCACAGTTTATCAAGCACCCCTTTCAAGCTTATACCCAGGCAAATCCTGCCGCTCTTTTTGTGACCATGAACCAGAAGCAGTACCGCATTCCGCCGGCTATCCGTCCCCAGACGGTGCAGCTGACCAGTCATATCGCAGCGTTAATAGCTGAAACTAAAAAATGTTCGATCAATAAAGGAGAAAAAGATGTATCTTATTGAACCAATTCGCAATGGAAAGTATGTCGCAGATGGTGCAGTTGCCCTAGCCATGCAAGTATATGTCCAACAACATGTATTTTTAGATGATGATATTTTGTTCCCCTACTATTGTGAGCCCAAGGTAGAGATTGGGAAGTTTCAAAATGCCATTGTAGAGATTAATGAGGACTATCTCAAAGAACATGATATCTTGCTCGTTCGCCGTGACACAGGTGGAGGTGCGGTTTATGTTGATTCCGGTGCAGTCAATGTCTGCTATTTGATTCAAGATAATGGTATCTTTGGAGATTTCAAACGTGCCTATGCTCCGGCTATCCGTGCCCTCAATGAATTGGGAGTATCACAAGTTGAGCAGACAGGGCGGAATGACTTGGTGATTGAGGGTAAGAAAGTCTCTGGTGCTGCGATGACCATTTCCAACAACCGTGTCTACGGTGGCTATTCGCTCTTGTTGGATGTGGATTATGATGCGATGGAGCGCGTGCTTCATCCAAATCGAAAGAAGATTGAATCAAAAGGGATTAAGTCTGTCAGAAGCCGTGTCGGAAGTATTCGTCCTTATCTATCAGAAGAATACCAAGATATCACGACCGATGAATTTAAAAATCTAATAACCTGCAAATTACTGGGAATTGATAGTCTTGAACAAGCCAAGCGCTATCACTTAACGGAAGAAGACTGGGCTGCGATTGATCAGCTGGTTGCGGACAAGTACAAAAACTGGGAATGGAATTACGGCAATTCACCGCAATATAGGTATCATCGAGATGGTCGTTTTGCAGCAGGGACCATTGATGTCCACTTGGATATTGATAAGGGGCGGATTGCCCATTGTCGGATCTATGGTGATTTCTTCGGTAGAGGAGATGTAGCAGAAGTGGAGCAGGCCCTAGTTGGACAGCGAATGGAGAAAGAGGATATCAGCCTAGTGTTGGCGGAGTTAGACTTGGCTCGCTACTTTGGCAAGGTGTCGGCAGAGGAATTACTAGACTTGATTTTCAGTTGATGGGAGAGGAATAGCCTTTTTGGTCTTAGGAGAGGTTCTGGGACTTACTTAGTATTAGTAGTTGCAATTTCCTATGAAATCTGTTACAATAAAGCCAATCAGAGGGATAGTGAGTTTGTCTGTTACAGAAAGCGGTGGCGTTGAGAAATCCGTACAGATGTCAGTATTTGTTGCTGAGGTTGATGAAAAGCAGTCAATAAAATAAGAGCGGGCCTTGCCCGAATTTGGGTGGTACCGCGGATTGATAAGCAATTCGTCCCTGTCGTATGGCAGGGACGTTTTTTGATGGGAAAAGATGATAGGATTCGTCAAAATTAAATGAGAACCTTGTTGCCTTACGATGCACCTGTAGTTGTTGCTCATCAGATTTTGATTTTTATAGAATATGACAAATAGGTTTGGAGGGAGTCAGATGGCAAAAAAGAAAAAACGTAAGAAAGAGTTGAGAAGACGGCAGAAATTAGATATTAAAATTATCTCTGAACAAGATGGAGAAGTCTTTGAACAGTTGTTAAGCCGGCAACCTATTTTTGTAGAGCGTCGTCAGATTCAATATTTTGATGATGAAAAGGAAGCTCTTTTCGCCTATGCCGAATCTCAGGGACGCAATGTGGGAGAGATTGAACCAGAGGATATTGAACGAGTCCGAGAGCTAATGGCCTTGGGGAAGGTGCCCTTCCCTAAGGAGACCCGACTTTTTCGTCAAGCTATGTACACACCAGATGATAGGAAGCGGTCCAACCTTTTGAAGCAGGTTCTAGACTTGAAGCCGGACCATTTCTTGGCACAATTTCATCTGCTGTTAACAGAAGAAGATCCGTTTGACTTGACCTACTTTGAAAAGATTTGGCAGTTTTATGGCAAGACGAAAAAAGGTTGGAAAGATGAAGATTATTTGGGCTGGGAGTATTGGGAGTCACGCCCCTATCTAACTGCGTTAAATTATATAGTAACTTATCTACATGGTCAAGGCTTCTTAGGTCTAGCTTGTGAGGTGGTGGATTTTATTCTGTCCAAAAGACCTAAAAGGTTTGCTCCTGATTTTCTTCACCTAGCCATGTCTGTTTATAATGAATTAGGACGATGGGAGCGAGTTGAAAACCTTTATCATAGATATGCAAACGAACTGCCACAGTATAAAGATAGCTTACTGTTTCATTACCTCATTTCCAAACTCCTTCAAGGACAGATTACTGAGGCGGAGAAAATTTTTGTAGCCTTGACCGAAGTGAATGAAGAAGCTACGGACTATTTTGCTACTGCTGATTGGTTGGAAGATCTCTTAGACATTGAGGAATCTGAGATATATGTTCCCTTTTCGACGCAATCACTAGCAGCTACGGCTTATCATTTACAGGACTTCTTTGAACGAAACCCTCTTGTGCTGGAGTTTTTGTACCGCTTTGCCAGAGAGTGCGGTGGTAAGTCAGAGTATGGGGAGATTCTCGACTTTTTTGCAACTTATCGCAGTCCTCTATTTGCCGGTCTACGATTTGACATCTTCCGAACCTTATTCCATGAGAATTTGAGGGTGGTCGAAGATTTTCAAAACATTACTGAAAAAGATTTACTAGCCATCAAGGGGATTGGAAAAAAGACTGTTGATAAGCTGAAAGAAAATGGTGTAATCTTTAAGGAGAGGTAACGATGCTCCATCACATTGAACTCTACGTATCGGACTTAGACGAAAGTCGGATCTTTTACCAGTTTCTCCTCTTTCGCTTGGGCTATGAGCTTGACCAAGAATGGAATCAAGGTTTTTCCATGAAAAAGGCAGAGCAGTATATCGTTTTTGTTCAAACGCCAACTGATTTTCTTGAAGTGGGCTACCATCGCTGCCGCACAGGTCTAAATCATTTAGCATTCTACGGCGGTACTCGTGACCAAGTTGACCAATGGCGACAGGATTTGCTGGCTAGAGGTGTCAAACTCCTCTATGATGACCGTTATCCCTACGCGGGTGGAGAGAATCACTATGCCCTTTATTTGGAAGACCCGGATGGGATTAAGTTAGAAATTGTTGCGGAGGAAGCCAATGATTCAGATACTAGGACCCTTTGAAAGAAATGACTTGCCTGATGTGGCAACGGATCGGCTCTATTTACGTCAGCGGACGTTGGCGGATGCTGAGGCCATTTTTTCCTTTGCAAAACTTACTGAAGTGGCCTATCCTGCGGGTTTTCCACCCGTCAAAAGCCTAGCAGATGAAGTGCTGTATCTCAAGGAAACCTACCCAGCCAATCTTAAAAAAGAAGAGCTACCTTCTGGTTATGGGATTACGATTAAGGGGAGTAATCAGATCATTGGCTCCTGTGACTTTAATCACCGCCACGCTGATGATGTACTGGAGATAGGCTATCTGCTCCATCCAGACTTTTTGGGGAAAGGCTATATGCCAGAAGCAGTTGCAGCCTTGATTGAAGTAGGCTTTACCCTACTCCATCTTCACAAGGTGGAAATCCGTTGCTACAGCTCCAACCAACAAAGTAGGCGTGTCGCTGAAAAACTAGGCTTCACCTTGGAAGCCACCATCCGCGGTCGCAAGGATCTAGTAGGTAAGCGTTGTGATGATTTATGGTATGGATTGCTGAGGAGTGAGTGGGAGGATTCATATGGATAAGGAAATGATTTTGAATCAGACGCGTCAGTTTGTCAAAGAGCTTTCAAATGGCGAAGCGAGTGGACATGACTGGTGGCATATCTTTCGTGTGACTAAGACAGCTCTGACTATTGCCAGAGAAGAAGAGGCGGATCTCTTTATTTGTGAAATGGCTGCCCTTCTTCATGATGTGGCAGATGAGAAGTTAAATGTCAGTGAGGCAGATGGCTTAGCCAAGCTCATTTGTTTTTTAGATAGCCAGTCTCTCTCAAAGACTGTGCAAGAGGAGCTTCTCACGATTATCCAAGGTATTTCCTATAAGGGAGGACACAATCAAGTGGGGCTCTCATTAGAAGGGCAAGTGGTTCAAGATGCAGACCGCTTAGATGCCCTTGGAGCTATTGGCATTGCTAGAACCATGGCTTATTCAGGGAATAAAGGCAGGTTAATCCATGATCCTGCTAAGCAAGCACGAGAACATCTGACCTTAGAAGATTATCGAAAGGGTGAAGATACTGCCATTATGCATTTCTATGAAAAACTCCTCAAGCTCAAAAACCTTATGAATACCCAAGCTGGTCAACGTCTTGCCCACCAGCGTCACCAATTCATGGAAACCTACCTCGAACAATTTTATGCTGAATGGGAAGGAAAGAGATAGGAAGAAAGGAGAGAGATGAATCTTATCATCATTGGAGCTCAAGCCTCAGGTAAAATGACCATAGGGCAGGAACTTACAAAGGAGAAAGGCATGACTTTATTTCATAATCACGATAGTATTGATTTTGTCTTGCGTTTCATGCCTTGGTCACCAGCTAGTACAGCTCTTATTGAGCGTGTTCGGTTTGATTTTTTTGAAACTTTTGCTAAGACGGGTCAGGAAATGATTTTTACTATTGTGATTGACTTTAATTGTCCAGATGATGTGGCATTTTTAGAGGAAATTCAAATAGTTTTTCAGTCCCATCAACAAAAGGTGCTTTTTGTCGAATTGGAAACTGATTTCGAGGAACGTCTCAAACGCAATCGCACAGAAAATAGGCTCAAGCACAAACCCATAAAACGCAATATCAAATGGTCAGAGCAAGACATTCGAACAACTATGGATTATGCTGTCTTTAATCCCCAATTTCCTCCCAAAAAGCTCACTTATTACTACAAAATAAACAATACCCATCTTAGCGCCACTGAAACAGCGCAACTCATTATCAAAAAAATGGAAGAACTTGAGCAGGAAAAAATGAAATAGTCAGTCCAGTGGACCGACTATTTCAAGGAGATTATATGAAAAAGTTTTCAAACATACTAATTCCTTTTATCATTTTTAGCATCATTGTTTTTCTGATTGCCTTACCTCTATTAGAATGTCAGCTAGATGAATTCCTCTTTTTTAGAGATATAAAACTATATTTTTCTTCAAATAGTAATAAGGACTATTTTGAGGTGATGTTATCAGTGATTACAATAGTAACAACTTACCTTGTCTTTTATTGGCAAAATCAAATAGAGATAAATAATAAGAATAAAGAAATAAAACAAGGAAAGACAAGAGCAACTTTACTTAGAGCAAAGAGAACGAGAACGCGCAGTTGTCAGACCTTTATATTTGGTCGAGTTACAAGGAAAAAATTCAGCAATTAGATTGTTCGTCAGAGAAAGTGCTCCTCTTACTAATATTACAGTTTACTATCAAAATGTAGAAAATGAAAGTTTTCAAGAGAAATTTATTGGAAATGCTGTTTCTGGAGATTATATTTTTAGATTTGATTCCGATAAACTTGAGTCAGCTATCATTGAGTGTAGGACTTACCTAGATGAAAATATTTACTTTCAATATCATGTTGGAAACAACCTAATTCACTATAGAATGATTGATGGGGAGGATTTAAGTTATATCAGCGAAGTACTAAAAAGACGTATTTTAAATGATAGCGTTGAAAATAATTTGAATCATATTATCGAAATCTATAATATTCAACTACAACATTCATTTTATGAATCAATTTTTTTCAATAAATTTATAGATTTTTTCTCAAGTCACAAGCAATATTGGAGAACATCAGAAAAAGATAAATTGCTTAAATTATCTGTGATATTGGGAGAAGATACTATTGAAACATCATTGAGTCGTTCGGTTGGTTTAGATAGTAAGCAAGACTATGATCAAACTCCAGAGATATTTATTGAATTATTAGAGGTAATCAATAAGTATTTAAAAGCCTATTGGTATACGACTTGTGAGGAGGCTGAACAGGAGCGAAATTATTTCATAGGTAACTTAAACAATTATCAAGGGACAGAGATAGGAAGCTATATTGAGAGATTTGATAACGAACCGATTAATCGAGAACTGATGACTCAATACATTGATGATTTGATAACATATTTGCAAAAACATACAAAAATGGTTGATTTCCCTCTTAGGATTGTTGAAGTCTATTTAAAACGTTATGTGACCATTGCTAAAGAAAGATTGAGATATCCAAATGAAGTTGAACATGTTAAAGAACAAATTAGGAATGATTTAAGAAAAGTATTTAGTAAATATATTTTAAAAGACAATGTTAGAAAGGAACAACAATGTCAAAAGAACTATCACCAAAATACAATCCAGCTGAGGTAGAAGCTGGGCGCTATCAGAAATGGCTTGAAGCAGATGTTTTTAAACCGTCTGGAAATCCAGATGCTAAGCCTTACTCGATCGTGATTCCACCGCCAAACGTAACGGGGAAACTCCACTTGGGACACGCTTGGGACACAACGCTTCAAGACATTATCATCCGCCAAAAGCGCATGCAGGGCTTTGATACCCTATGGCTTCCAGGTATGGACCATGCAGGGATTGCGACTCAAGCAAAGGTGGAGGAACGTCTGCGTGGAGAGGGGCTTACTCGTTATGACCTTGGTCGTGAGAAATTTCTAGAAAAGGTCTGGGAGTGGAAAGACGAGTACGCGACGACCATCAAGGATCAGTGGGGGAAAATGGGCTTGTCGCTTGATTACTCCCGCGAGCGTTTCACCCTTGATGAGGGCTTGTCAAAAGCAGTGCGCAAGGTCTTTGTAGACTTGTATAAAAAAGGCTGGATTTACCGTGGAGAGTTCATCATCAACTGGGATCCAGCAGCCCGCACAGCCCTTTCTGATATTGAGGTGATTCACAAGGATATCGATGGCTTTGAACACTATTTCAAGTACATGTTTGACGACAATAGTGGCAACTATTTGACGATTATGACCACTCGTCCAGAAACCATGTTCGGAGATGGAGCGATTGCAGTCCATCCAGATGATGAACGCTACACTCATCTCATCGGGAAGTATGTCATCGTGCCACTGACAGGGTATCGGATTCCCATTATTGCTGATGAGTATGTAGATAGGGAAAAAGGGTCAGGCTGCGTGAAAATTACCCCGGCCCATGATCCTAATGACTTCGAGGTTGGCTTACGTCATAATATCAAGCAAGATATTATCATGAATCTTGACGGAACCATGGTAGCTACTCATCGGGTGCCTGAAAAATACCAGGGGCTGGATCGGTATGAAGCAAGAAAGCTATTTATTGAGGATGCCAAGGAGGCAGGACTGCTAGAAAAATTAGTCCCAATCGTCCATTCGGTTGGGCACTCTGAGCGTAGCGGTGCGGTTGTTGAGCCTCGTTTATCTACCCAATGGTTTGTTAAAATGGATCAGTTGGCAAAAAATGCTATTGCCAACCAAGAGACAGATGACAAGGTTGAATTCTACCCACCACGCTTCAATGACGCCTATCTTCAATGGATGGAAAACGTACATGATTGGGTCATTTCCCGTCAGCTCTGGTGGGGTCACCAAATCCCTGCCTGGTACAATGCGGATGGTGACATTTATGTCGGTGAAGAAGCGCCTGAAGGGGATGGTTGGACACAAGATGAAGATGTGCTCGATACCTGGTTCAGCTCGGCCCTTTGGCCATTTTCAACCATGGATTGGCCAGATGAAGAAAGTGCCGATTACAAACGTTACTATCCCAATTCAACCTTGGTAACAGGCTACGACATCATTCCTTTCTGGGTCTCTCGTATGATTTTCCAAGGAATTGAATTTACTGGAAAGAGTCCATTTAAGAATGCCCTCATTCACGGTCTTATTCGTGATGAAGAAGGGCGCAAGATGTCCAAGTCTCTCGGAAACGGTATTGATCCGATGGACGTCATTGAAAAATATGGTACCGATAGCCTTCGCTGGTTCCTATCAAATGGCTCTGCACCGGGGCAAGATGTCCGCTTTAGCTACGAGAAGATGGATGCTTCATGGAATTTCATTAACAAGATTTGGAATATTTCCCGCTATATCTTGATGAATAACGAGGGGCTTACGCTTGCTCAAGCGACGGAACATGTTTCAGCTGTTGTAGATGGTAAAGCTGGCAATGTGACGGATAGTTGGATTCTCCACAACCTCAATGAAACGATTGCCAAAGTAACGGAAAACTTTGACAAGTTTGAGTTCGGTGTGGCTGGTCATATTCTCTACAATTTCATTTGGGAAGAATTTGCCAACTGGTATGTGGAATTGACCAAGGAAGTGCTTTATAGCGATAAGGAAGATGAGAAAGTCATCACGCGCTCTGTCCTCCTTTACACCTTGGATAAGATCTTGCGTCTCCTTCACCCAATCATGCCGTTCGTGACCGAAAAACTCTTTGCCCAGTATGCGGAAGGCTCCATTGTAACTGCAGCATACCCTACGGTGAACCCTGCCTTTGAAAATCAAGCAGCACACAGAGGGGTGGAGAGCTTGAAAGACCTCATTCGTGCCGTGCGCAATAGCAGGGCAGAAGTGAATGTTGCGCCCTCTAAACCAATTACTATCTTGATAAAGACAAGTGACAGTGAGCTAGAAGATTTCTTCAAAGACAATCGCAACTATATCAAACGCTTCACAAATCCAGAAACCCTTGAAATCAGCTCAGCCCTTGCCACACCAGAGCTTGCCATGTCAGCAGTCATCACAGGAGCAGAAATCTTCCTGCCCCTTGCAGACCTCCTCAATGTGGAAGAAGAACTGGCACGACTTGAAAAAGAACTTGCCAAATGGCAGAAGGAACTGGACATGGTCGGCAAGAAACTCGCTAACGAACGCTTCGTTGCCAATGCCAAACCAGAAGTCGTCGAAAAAGAACGTACCAAACAAGCCGACTACCAAACCAAATACGACGCGACGATAGCGCGGATTGAAGAGATGGAGAAGTTGGTGGGATAGTACCAAATTTTCAACATAAATTACAACCCTAACCTAAAAAGGTTGGGGTTGTGGTATAGTCAATCAGTTTTAAAGCAGTAATGCAGTAATTATGGTATACTAAAGTTATGGCATATGATTTAGAT
>NZ_JBUEQR010000104.1:0-15814 GCF_054968985.1 Streptococcus sp. 1F3
ATATGGGACTTTTTTTCTATACTCAAAAAGGCTCCATAATCTCTACAGTGGATTTACCCACTACAGAAATTATAGAGCCGTGAAATGACGATACCATCATTTCATGATATAATGAAAAAATATAGGAGAGATGAGAATGATTAAGATATTATTGGTCGAAGATGATTTAAGTTTGTCAAATTCAGTATTTGACTTTTTAGATGATTTTGCAGATGTTATGCAGGTTTTTGATGGCGATGAGGGCTTGTATGAAGCTGAATCGGGTGTGTATGACCTTATCCTGCTCGATTTGATGCTACCAGAAAAAGATGGTTTTCAAGTTCTCAAGGAGCTAAGAGAAAAGGGAGTTACAACGCCCGTCTTGATTACGACAGCTAAGGAAAGTCTGGATGATAAGGGACATGGCTTTGAATTAGGAGCTGATGACTATTTGACCAAGCCTTTTTATCTAGAGGAATTAAAGATGCGGATTCAAGCCCTCTTGAAACGTTCGGGTAGATTCAACGAAAATATTCTGACCTTTGGAGATGTATCTGTTGATCTTTCAACCAATGCAACGACGGTCAATGGGACTGAGGTAGAGCTACTTGGAAAGGAATTTGACCTGCTCGTTTATTTCTTACAGAATCAAAATGTCATTCTCCCTAAGACACAAATTTTTGATCGGATTTGGGGCTTTGATAGTGATACAACGATTTCAGTTGTGGAAGTTTATGTCTCCAAAATTAGAAAAAAATTGAAAGGGACGACCTTTGGCGAGCAGTTGCAAACCATCAGAAGTGTCGGGTATATCTTGAAAAATGCTGCTTAGGTTTCGCAAACTCTACCATACGGATAATTTTGCCTATTTTATCCGTTATTTTGCTGTTTTTACTCTTATTTTTAGTTTGATGACGGTCATTATTTTTCAGTTAATGCGCTCCACCATGTACCAGAGTTCAGATGAAAATTTTAAGGCGATTGCAGATAATCCAGAGATGATGATGGAATTTGCAAGGGCTCGCGGTTTATCTCCTGAGGCAGAAATTGTCTGGGAAAAAAATACCAATGCAGATCAAGACAATAATAAGGAAGTTGAGAGCGATGGAGCAGCTGATGCCGAAAAGAAATACAAGCTCTTTTATCCTACTTCTAAAATTAGGCTCAATGCCAATTACCATGTGATACTCTACGATAGTAAAGGCAATCGTCTCAACCAAGTGGATTATTTCTCTGGTCTAGCGGATCTACAAGTTGATAAGGAATCCTTAGATACAATCACGGAATGTGCTGTGATAACTCCTTTTAATGAGACGGAGTACTATCGATGTATGACTCTTGCCTTGCCGACCAACGCTGTTTCAGCTTACACAGGCTTAGACCTTAAATATGCAACGATTCTTTTTAACACGAGCCAAATCAAGTCTTCTATTGCATCGTATGAATCAACGGTGATGTTTGTCATGATAGGCTTTTGGTTGATTTCGATTGTAGCCAGTATCTATCTTTCAAATGTCAGCATGCGTCCCATTCTAGCTAGCTTTCAAAGGCAGAAAGAGTTCGTGGAAAATGCTAGTCATGAATTGCGAACGCCTCTCACCGTTCTGCAAAACCGTCTGGAAAGTCTATTCAGACACCCAGAATCAACGATCATGGATAGCAGTGAGAATATTGCCTCAAGTCTTGCAGAGGTGCGCAATATGCGACTGTTAACGACCAATTTATTAAACCTCGCTCGCCGTGATGATGGCTTAAAACCTGAAATAGTAGCTGTTCAACCAGCCTTCTTTGATGAAACCTTAGCTAACTATAGCATTATAGCTGAAGAAAATGGAAAATTCTTGGAGAGTAACAATCAGGTCAAAGAAGTTATTCATACAGATAAAACCTTACTAAAGCAGCTGATGACCATTTTAGTAGACAATGCCATGAAGTATTCTGACGATGGTGGGCATATCTGGATGGATATCTTGATTAAAGATCGCTTCCTCATCATCAAAGTTGCAGACAATGGTCTTGGGATTAGTCCTGAAAATAAAAAGAAAATTTTTGATCGTTTTTATCGTGTCGACAAGGCAAGAACCCGTCAAAAGGGTGGTTTTGGGCTTGGTCTTTCTCTTGCTAAACAAATTATTGAAACCTTACATGGCACAATTATCGTTCAGGATAATCAGCCAAAAGGAACCATTTTTGAAGTGCGTTTGCCTAAGTAAGAACCTGTATTCACAGGTGAAATGCTTTATATATTAGCTGGAAGTGGTGATAGTCAAAGAAAATCAAAAAGCAAAGGAGAAAGCTCGCCGAAGTCTGCTGCTATTATAGTCCTATAGACTATAGCAGGTGAGAAATAGAGCTTGCAAAAGCAGGTGAGCATGGTAGCGTACAGCAAGGCGATGCTGACGAGCTTTGAAGAGATTTTCAAAGAGTATGAACTAAATATAGGTTCTAAGTATGAAAGTCTATCGCTTCTCTATTTTCTATACTAGATTAGGAACATCTCCTAATCTAGTTTTTTATACGGATTGACAAATCATCTGAATGATGATATGTTTAAATAAAAAAGAATATATGGAGTGCCATTATGAAAAGAGTTTCTGTTAGTCTATTAACGTTACTATCAGTAGCTGTGCTATCAGCTTGCTCACTACCAAAATCCAATAATACTTTGGATGCTTTTCAAAGAGAGGTCTCTATAGAAAAAAAGCAACTTGAGGCTGAACTGGCAGACTTAAAAGAAGAAGTTCAAAAAAATTTTTACTATCAACAATTGACCACCAGCAGGGAACGCCGTCTTTACCTGCAATTTGTAAATGGGCTGAAAAAGCGGACACAGGTTATTGATATAGATTCTGCTAATGAGGAGAACTATATCCGCGTTTATTTGTCTGTTGCTAATGATTATCCGGAATTTTATTGGTTAACAGATGAGGAAGCGATGGAGAATGGGATTGATTTCTCTGATTTGGAAGAACCATTTTATCCGAGTGATCTATCCTCCGTGAATGCTCAAATGGAAGAACAGATAACTAGCATATTAGAACAAGCACCGACTGGGTCAGATTATGAAAAGGTCAAGTATTTTTATGAAGTGATTATTAAGCAAACCGAATACGATATAGAAGCCTTCAAAAGCAGGCGTCTCAATTGGAGAAGTCAGGGCATCACCAGTGTTTTATTAGACAAAAAATCAGTATGTGCAGGTTATAGCCGAACCTTTCAGTACTTGTGCAAAAAAGCAGGGATTGACTGTATCTATGTAGCAGGAATTGCTAAGAGTGGTTCTGAGGGAGAGATTGGTCATGCTTGGAATTTGGTCAATATCAATGGACAATATTACGGTGTTGACACAACCTGGGGAGACCCTGTCTTTGATCAAGCGATGGGTGGAGGAGTTTATACAGATATTTCCTACGATTACTTATGTGTTCCAGATGAAATGTTAGAAAGAAGCAGGGTGGCTGATAAAGAATTGCTCAAGTATTGGGTGATTGATCGTTCGAGTCAAGCCCAGAACTTGACCTATCCTGTTTGTACTGATAACTCATTGAACTATTATGTTCAAAAAGGAGTTTATTTCACGAATTTTGATGAGGGAGCTATTTTACAATCCATCACTGAGCAAAGATTACAGGGAGCGGATAAAATTTTTATCCAATTTGCAAATGGAGAAGCTATGCAACAAATGCTTGCACTGGCAGCTGCAGAAAATAATGCCATTTTTCAAGCCTTAGGAGAGGTAGGCAGCTATCAATATGTCTATAGTGAACAAACCTATACTTTTGAAGTAACAGAATGGCATTAAGATATTCAATCTGTCAGATGGACAATACTTGTCCTAAAAATTTATCCTGACTACCAAACTAAAAAATGCTCTCACCTATTAAGATGAGGCTTTTTTAGGCTTAACAAAACATCATTCTATAGGTCTTTCTAGGTGATCAATCAAGACTGAAAAATAGCAATTTTCTGACTTTACTCATAATGAGAAAAAAGTCATGATAACGGTTGCATTATTTTATTTTTGTGCTAAAATAGGTCTGTGATTTAAAGCACATATTATTTTATATCTATTGAATCACAATAGAAGAAAAGGAGATAAAAATGAGAAGAAGTTGGAAGCTTGTACTGCTCAGTTTTGTTGCAGTATTGCTGATGTTTGGCTGTTCAGCTGCCAAACAAAGTGGAACATTTGAGGGTGTTGGTAGCGGAAAGCATGGTGACATCAAGGTAGCTGTTACGATTACAGAGGGTGCTATCACAAAGATTGATGTTTTAGAACAGGACGAAAACAAGGTCTTGTCTGAGCCTGTTTACGAAGAGTTACAGGATATGATTATCGCTCAAAACTCAGCAGATGTTGAAGCGGTATCAGGTGCTTCTGCAACAAGTGAGGGCTACCTCAATGCGGTAAAAGATGCAGTTGAAAAATCAGGCATCACCCTCGTAGCAGCTAAAAAATCAAAACAGGCAAAAGAAAAGGATCAAATCCCTGCAGAGCAAAGCTTTGATGTAGTCGTTGTTGGTTCTGGAGGAGCAGGCTTTAGTGCAGCGATTGAAGCAGCAGAAGCAGGTAAAAAAGTAGCGATTCTTGAAAAACTTCCTGCCATTGGTGGAAATACCCTCCTTTCTGGTGGTGAGATGAATGCACCAGGTAACTGGGTGCAAAAGAAATTAGGTATCGAAGGTGACTCGGTAGAGGTCTACTATCAAGACACTATGAAAGGTGGCGATAACGTAGGAGATCCTAAGATGGTTCGCTTGATGGCTGAAAAGGCATTAGAATCAGCTGAGTGGCTTCGTGATGATATCAAGGTTGAATTTTTACCAGACCAATTATTCCAGTTTGGTGGTCACACTTACAAACGTGCCTTAATTCCGGTTGGACATACTGGTGCTGAATTGATTTCTAAATTAAAAATGAAAGCTGACGAGTTGAAAATTCCAGTCTTCTTGAATGTCAAAGCTGAAAAATTGATGAAAGATGATAGCGGAAAAATCGTTGGTGTTACTGCGACAGATAAAGACAAGCGAGAATTGACATTCAATGCTAAAGATGCTGTCATCTTGACAACCGGTGGATTTGGTTCAAATGTTGAAATGCGTAAACAGTACAATAAGGAATATGACGAACGTTATCATTCTACAGATTCTGTTGGTACGACAGGAGATGGAATTGTGATGGCTCAAGAAGTAGGGGCGGCTCTTACTAATATGGAAAGTATTCAGACCTATCCGATTGCCAATCCTAAAACAGGTATGATTTCCTTGCTGGCAGACACTCGCTTTGATGGAGCTATTTTGGTCAATCAAGAAGGGCAACGTTTCGTAGAAGAATTGGAACGCCGTGATGTGATTTCTAAGGCTATCCTTGCTCAAACAGGTGGTTATGCTTATCAAATCTGGAATGATGATATTGATGCTATTTCCAAGACCAAAGAAGCCCACAAGGCAGAGTATGATGAATTGATTCGTGAAAAATTGTTGGTCAAGGCAGATACCATTGAAGAAGCAGCTAAATTCTTTGATATTGATGTAGATACCTTGAAAGAAACGATTGAAAAAGTCAATGCTTATGCAAAAGATGGAAAAGATAAAGATTTCAATCACCGTGGAGGTTTGGTATCTCTTGAAAAAGGTCCTTACTATATTGAAAAAGCGGCACCATCAGTACACCACACCATGGGTGGACTAGTCATCAATGAAAAGACAGAGGTCTTGGATGAAAGTGGAAAAGTTATTCCTGGGCTTTATGCAGCAGGCGAATTGACAGGTGTTATCCAAGGGAAAAATCGTCTAGGTGGTAATGCCATTACAGATATTATTACTTATGGACGCATTGCTGGTCAGCAAGTTGGGGCAATGAAATAAGATACAATGTATACAAGAAAGGCTAAGAGATAAAACTTAGCCTTTTATAGTATTCATAAATATGTCCAATTCTTTTTGGTTATGGAGGATGGTAACCTTATCGGTGTAGGTATGACAGAGTGTTCTGTAATGTTGTTGGATTTCTGGAGAACGGCCTTTTTTTAGGATCCAGTAGATAAATGCCCAATCTAATTTTTCCATACAGCCACTAGCCATGCTCTCTCTGACCCTGCCGGCATATCTGAGATAGCGTTTAAAAGCACGAAACAAGCAATTCCAACGTGAGAACTGCATCAAGATAATCTGATCAGCCTGTTCCATTCGCTCTTGGTAGCAAAAAGAACGATAATTTCCTTCAATAATCCAGTCTTCTTTTTGTAAAAAGGTTTCCAACAAGGCTTTCATCTCCTTGTCTGGTCGTTTTTGCCAATGGGGAAGCAGGCGAATTGTATCTAGATGTAGATAGGGAATCTGGTAATGCTTACCAAGATAGGTAGCTAAGGTAGATTTGCCAGAAGCACTATAGCCAATGATTGCAATTTTCATATCACTCCTTTACAACTTCATACAAAAAAAGAAGCCGAATGGCTCTTTTTTTAAGCGAGTTTTGATGCAAGACGTGCTTTATCGCGACTTGCTTTGTTTTTGTGAATCAAACCTTTTGTTTCTGCTTTATCGATAGCTGAGCTAGCAGCGCGGAAAAGCTCCTCAGAAGGGTTTGCTTCAAATGCTTTGATTGCAGTACGCATAGCTGATTTTTGAGCTGAGTTTTTTTCGTTTTGTTTTACGTTCAATTCAGCACGTTTGATAGCTGACTTAATGTTTGCCAATGGTTTCACCTCCACCTTTTCTATACTAACTATACTATTATATCTGAAAAAATAGATTTTGACAAGAGGAAATCACTTTTTCAAATAAATTTCATCAATTTCATGATTTTTTGCTTTATGAAGAATGATATCTGCCCGATGGCGGGTTGGCTCAATATAGTCTTTCAAGTTGACTAGATTGATGCTTTCCCAGATACTATGGGCAAATGTGGAAATTTCCTTCTCTGTCATTTCTAAAAAGCGATGATAGTAATTGTTAGGATTGCTTTCAGCTAATTTCAATAATTTTTTAAAGCGTTCCAAATACCAGTTTTCAATGTTTTCAACTGCCGCATCAACATAGATGGACAAATCAAAATAATCACTGACATAGAGATGTTGGTTTTGAGGATTCTGAAAAATATTGATTCCCTCAACAATGAGAATATCAGGTGTAGAAATGGTCTGGTACTGGTCTGGTAAAATATCATAGACTTCATGGGAATAAATAGGGATTTGGAAATCATGACCGTTTTCGATAGTGTTCAGAAAGTCAAGGAGTAATTCCATATCGTAGGATTCAGGGAAGCCTTTTCGATCGAGGAGATTTTTTTCTTTTAGAAGGGCGTTGGGATAGAGAAAGCCATCTGTAGTCACCATTTCTACTTTGGCATGTTTAAAGGTTCTGGTCAGTAAAATCTGCAAGAGCCTACTAGTAGTGGATTTTCCGACAGCTACACTACCAGAGATTCCGATGATAAAGGGCTGGGACTTGATTTTCTTCTGTAAAAAGAGACTTTTAGAAAAAGAGAGATCTTCACTTGCTTTCTTATAAATTCGAATCAGGTTGATGAGTGGTAGGTAGACATCCAATACATCTTGGAGGCTAATTGTATCATTGAAACTTTTGATGGAATTAAGCTCTTCTTCTGTGAGAGGGACAGTGGTATTTCGATGTAATTGTTGCCAGGTTTGGCGGCTAATTTTTTCAAAGTTAATCAGTTCATTCTTCATAGCCTCATTGTAGCACGATTTTTTACAACTGTAAAATGATTGAGGACACCTCAAAATAAATTCGAATGTAGATAAAATAAATAGCAAACGAAGTGTTTCAAACGCTATCCTTATTGTAGTGGTGTAGGAAAGCAGTTGACAAGTCAGATGGGCAATATGATGAGCGTGTGGGGAATAAAAATCCTTGCAGGGCAATCTCTTGTAAACGTTTTTCTTAAATGGTATAATAGCGGTATGGCAGATATGTATTACGAAAAAAATCCTAGTGTGGCTCATGATCTTCATGAGCTTCGTGTCACTCTGCTAGGTCAAGAGATGTTCTTTTTAACGGATGCAGGAGTGTTCAGTAAGAAGATGGTAGACTACGGCAGTCAGGTGCTCTTGAATACCGTAGAGTTGGACGAGGGAAAGAGATTATTAGATGTGGGCTGTGGATATGGCCCACTTGGTTTGACTTTGGGGAGAGCTTTTGGAGTTTTGCCCACCATGGTTGATATTAACAGTCGGGCGGTTGATTTAGCGATTCAAAATGCTGCGAAAAATAAAGTACAAGCCACCATTTTCCAATCGAATATTTACGAAGAAGTATCAGGGACCTTTGACTATGTGATTTCAAATCCCCCCATTCGAGCTGGTAAGGCAGTTGTCCATGCCATTATTCAAGGTGCTTACGACTATTTGGAAGCCTTAGGACGATTCACCATTGTGATTCAGAAAAAGCAAGGTGCGCCAAGTGCTAAGGCTAAAATGGAAGAGGTTTTTGGAAATTGTACGATCTTAAAAAAAGATAAGGGATATTATATTTTAGAAAGTGTGAAAGAATGAGGACGGTCGACTTAATTCAGAAAAAGCGAGATGGTCAGGAACTCACGACAGATGAAATAAATTGGCTCATTAGTGGGTATGCTAGTGGTAGTGTTCCAGATTATCAGATGGCCGCATTTGCTATGGCAATCTACTTTAGAGGGATGTCAACTAAGGAAATCTCAGATTTGACGATGGCAATGGTCGCTAGCGGTGAAGAAATTGACCTTTCAGCAATTTCAGGTATAAAAGTAGATAAGCACTCCACTGGGGGTGTCGGTGATAAGGTGACCTTGATTTTGGCCCCGCTAGTTGCGAGCTTTGGTGTCCCAGTTGCCAAAATGAGTGGTCGTGGTTTAGGTCATACAGGTGGAACCTTAGATAAATTGGAAGCCATTAAAGGCTACCAGATTGAACTGACGCAAGACCAATTTATCAAACAAGTACAAGATATCGGTATAGCGGTCATCGGTCAATCTGATAATATGGTTAAGGCAGATAAGTTGCTCTATGCTCTTCGAGATGTGACAGCAACCGTTGACATTATTCCATTGATTGCAAGCTCTGTCATGTCTAAGAAAATTGCTGCTGGAGCGGATGCAATTTTACTAGATGTGACGGTTGGCGAAGGAGCCTTTATGAAAAATATAGAGGATGCCCGCCAATTAGCTCAAACCATGGTTAAACTTGGGAAAGCCGTCGGCAGAAAGACAGTCGCAGTGATTACAGACATGTCACAGCCGGTTGGCACAAGTATTGGGAATCGCCTTGAAATTCTAGAAGCCTTGGATATTTTACAAGGGAAGGGACGTAAGGACGTAACTGAATTTATTTGTGAATTGGCACAAATCATGCTAGGGCTTGCTGATGTTGAAAAGACAGTGGAGGAGGTTCGGGCGCATCTTTTGAATGGTTCGGCCCTTCAAAAGTTTGAAGAAATGGTGCTGGCTCAAGGAGGTCAACTAGAAGACTTATATCGCCCAGTCCGTGTAGCCCATCAAGTACCAGTTTTGGCTCAAGAGAGCGGCTATATTACAGCTTTGCCTGCCTTGGAATTTGGCTTATTTGCCATGAAGCTAGGTGCGGGACGAGCAGTCAAAACGGATTCGCTTGATTATGAAGCAGGAATTGTCTTTCATAAAAAGGTTGGAGACGCGGTTGAAGCTGGTCAAGAAATCGCAACTGTTTTTGCTAATGAAAATATCTCAGAAAATATGCTTACAAATTTCCAAAAAAATGTTAAAATAGGAAATGCGAGTGTAAAGACGAAAGAAATAATAGAAATTGTTTCATAATGTACGGAGAAAAACATGAAATTAAATAAATATATCGACCATACCCTACTTAAACCAGAAGCTACAAAAGATCAAGTCCTAGCAATTCTTGGAGAAGCAAAAGAATATGACTTTGCAAGTGTCTGTGTCAATCCAACTTGGGTAGCTCTTTCAGCTCAGGAATTGAAAGGGACAGATGTGAAAGTTTGTACGGTGATTGGCTTTCCTCTAGGAGCAAGTACGTCGGCAGTTAAGGCGTTTGAAACTAGGGACGCTATTATCAATGGTGCAGATGAGATTGACATGGTCATCAACGTAGGAGCTCTTAAATCAGGAGATTACGATACAGTCTTGAAGGATATCCAGGCAGTTGTCGAAGCAAGTGGTGATAAGTTAGTCAAAGTGATTATTGAAACCTGCCTCTTGACAGATGAAGAAAAAGTAAGAGCCTGTCAATTGTCACAAGAAGCAGGAGCTGATTTTGTCAAAACCTCAACAGGCTTTTCAACTGGTGGGGCTACGGTAGAAGATGTAGCCTTAATGCGAAAAACAGTTGGACCAGATATGGGAGTGAAGGCATCAGGCGGAGCTCGCTCATACGGAGATGCTAAGGCCTTTATTGCAGCAGGAGCGACTCGGATTGGGGCTTCTTCTGGTGTAGCGATTATGAAGGGAGAAACGGCAGATGGCGACTACTGATTTAATTGACCTGTCTATTGAAGTTAGTAAAAAAGCCTACGTTCCCTATTCCCACTTTCCTATCGGTGCTGTATTAGTTGCAAAAGATGGTCAGATTTTTACAGGGGTTAACATTGAAAATGCTAGCTTTGGCTTGACCAATTGCGGTGAGCGAACAGCGATTTTCAAGGCTGTTTCAGAAGGAAGTTTGGAGTTTTCAGAGTTAATCGTTTATGGTGAAACAGAAAAACCCATTTCACCGTGCGGAGCCTGTCGCCAAGTTATGGCAGAATTTTTTGATCAGGATTTAATAGTGACATTAGTTGCTAAAGATAAGTCGACAGTCGAGATGACAGTCAGGGAGTTACTTCCGTATTCTTTTACAGATTTGACATAAATCTGTAAGGCAGTCGTTTGACTGTACTATATCCATTTTGCAACGAAGGTTGCACAAAGAATTTTTAGGAGGGTTCAGAAATGAACAAAAAACTTATTGGTTTAGGTGTTGCAACTCTTGCAACTGTAGCACTTGCTGCTTGTGGAAATCGTGCAGCTAAGAACGATTCAACTTCAAACGGTGATGCTTCAGCAGTAAAAGCAGCAGTTGTTACCGATGTTGGTGGTGTGGATGACCGTTCCTTTAACCAATCAGCTTGGGAAGGGTTGACAGCATGGGGAGATGAAAATGGTCTTAAAAAAGACCAAGGCTATACTTACTTCCAATCCGGTAGCGAATCCGATTATGTAACGAACCTTGACTCAGCTGTTTCAGGTGGTTATAACCTTGTATTTGGGATTGGTTTTGCTTTGGAAAATGCGATTGCAGAAGTAGCACCGAATAATCCTGATACAAACTATGTTATTGTTGACAGTGTTGTCAAAGACCAAGACAATGTAGCTAGCGTTGGTTTTGCAGACCATGAAGCATCTTATCTTGCTGGTGTAGCTGCTGCTAAATCAACAAAAACAAACCATGTAGGCTTTATCGGTGGTATGGAATCTGTGATTATCGACCGCTTTGAAGCAGGTTTCGTAGCAGGTGTAAAATCCGTTAATAAAGATATTAAAGTAACGGTTGACTATGCAGGGTCATTTGCAGATGCAGCAAAAGGTCAAACATTAGCAGCTGCACAATATGCTGCTGGTGCAGATGTAATCTTCCATGCTTCAGGTGGTACTGGTAATGGTGTCTTTGCTGCAGCAAAAGCAGAAAATGAAACACGTAACGAAGCTGATAAGGTTTGGGTAATTGGTGTAGACCGTGACCAATCAGCAGAAGGTAAATACACTTCTAAAGATGGTAAAGATTCAAACTTTGTATTGGCCTCTACTCTTAAAGAGGTAGGTACTTCTGTAAAGGATATTGCGAATAAAGCTCTAAAAGGTGAGTTTCCTGGTGGTGAAATCATCACATTCTCACTTGCTGATAAAGGAGTAGACTTGGCAGAAACAAATCTTTCAAGCGATGCTTCAGAAGCAGTAGCAGCTGCTAAAAAAGATATCTTGGATAAAAAAGTAGAAGTCCCAGAAGCACCTAAGAAAAAATAATAATAGATGTTCATCCGAAACGGCGACCTGACTCGGTCGCCGTTTTAGGAGTTGAGATTATATGAGGTTATTAAAGCTTATCAATCCATATTTTGGTAGGTTTTACTGACAAAAATATAATCCGAAAGGAAGAAGATTATGACAAAAGATTATGTCATTGAGATGCGAGAAATCACGAAGATTTTTGGTGATTTTGTAGCAAATGATCATATCAATTTAAATGTCAGACGTGGAGAGATTCATGCCCTTTTAGGAGAAAATGGAGCAGGTAAGTCTACATTGATGAATATGCTTGCAGGTCTCTTAGAGCCGACAAGTGGAGAAATTACGATAAATGGTCAGGTTGTAACAATTGATTCTCCGTCCAAGGCCGCGCATTTGGGAATTGGCATGGTGCACCAACATTTCATGCTTGTGGATGCTTTTACGGTTGCTGAAAATATTATTTTAGGAAGTGAAACGACCAAGGCTGGTGTGATAGACATTAAGCAGGCAGTCAAAGATATTCAAGAATTGTCAACTAAATATGGTTTGGAGGTTGATCCAACTGCCAAGGTTGCAGACATTTCAGTTGGTGCCCAGCAACGGGTAGAGATTCTTAAAACCCTTTACCGTGGAGCAGATTTATTGATTTTTGATGAACCGACAGCAGTCTTAACTCCAGCAGAAATCACAGAGCTTTTAAAAATTATGAAAACGCTCGTTCAAGAAGGAAAATCAATTATTCTCATTACTCATAAGTTAGACGAAATCCGAGCTGTTGCAGATAGTGTAACTGTTATCCGTCGTGGAAAATCCATTGAAACAGTCGAAGTCGCTGGCGCAAGTAATGAAGACTTGGCGGAGTGGATGGTTGGGCGTTCTGTATCTTTTAAAACAGAAAAAGTTACAGCTAATCCCAAAGAGGTCGTTTTATCAATCAAGGATCTAGTTGTCCATGAAAATAGAGGGATTCCTGCTGTGAAAGGCTTATCCCTTGATGTCCGTGCAGGAGAAATTGTCGGTATTGCAGGGATTGATGGAAACGGTCAGAGTGAGCTTATTCAAGCCATTACAGGACTTCGTAAGGTAAAATCTGGTCAAATTTTGATAAAAGGCACAGAAGTGGTCGGAAAATCACCTCGGAAAATCACAGAGATGAATGTCAGTCATGTACCTGAAGACCGTCATCGTGACGGTTTGGTCTTACAGATGACAGTTGCTGAAAACATTGCTTTGCAGACCTATTACAAGGAACCCATTTCTAAAAATGGTATCTTGAACTACGACACAATGAACAAAAACGCTCGAGAACTGATGGCAGAATTTGATGTTCGTGGTGCTAGTGAGTTGGTGCCCGTAAAGGCTCTTTCAGGAGGCAACCAACAAAAAGCCATTATCGCACGGGAAATTGACCGCAATCCTGATTTATTGATTGTTAGTCAGCCCACACGTGGTCTTGATGTTGGAGCGATTGAGTATATCCGTAAACGTCTCATTGCAGAGCGCGATAAAGGAAAAGCTGTTCTTGTGGTCAGCTTTGAATTGGACGAAATTTTAGATGTTTCTGATCGGATTGCAGTTATTCACGATGGTGTTATTCATGGGATTGTTGATCCGGCTAAGACGAACAAACAAGAATTGGGATTCTTAATGGCTGGTGGAAAACTGGAAAAGGAGGAAGCAAATGCCTAAGAAGTTACAAAATATAACCCTCCCTCTGCTTGCGGTTGTGTCAGGTTTACTATTAGGAGCCATCATCATGCTGATGTTTGGCTATGATCCTATTGCGGGCTATGATGAATTATTTTACTCTGCCTTTGGCTCTGTAAAATCAATCGGGGAAATTTTTGCAGCGATGGCTCCGCTCATGTTTACAGCTCTAGGATTTGCAGTGGCAAGTCGTGCCGGATTTTTTAATGTTGGACTTTCAGGACAGGCTCTTGTAGGTTGGGTCTTTGCGGGTTGGTTTGCCCTAGTAAATCCAGATTTACCACGACCTTTGTTAATCCTAGCAACGATTCTAGTTGCGATGGTTGCAGGAGGTCTTGCTGGAGCTATTCCTGGGATTTTACGTGCCTATCTGGGAACGAGTGAGGTGATTGTGACCATCATGATGAATTATATCTTGCTTTATACCAGTAATTATATTATCCGCAATGTCTTTGCAGCTGATTTGATGAAGAATAAAGACTCAAGTATCAATATCTCTGCCAATGCTTCTTATCGTTTGGATTGGCTGACAAATATGACAGCAAATTCTAGGATCAACATTGGAATCTTCTTTGCCATTATTGCAGTGCTTGTTATCTGGTTCTTATTGACTAAGACAACGCTTGGTTTTGAGATTCGGTCTGTTGGTCTCAATCCGACAGCATCTGATTATGCAGGGATGTCTGCAAAACGGACCATTATTCTTTCGATGATTATCTCTGGTGCTTTAGCAGGTATCGGTGGTGCTATTCAGGGGCTTGGAACCTTCCAGAATGTTTATACTCAAGGCGGTAATCTGGATATTGGTTTTAATGGGATGTCCGTAGCTCTACTAGCTTCAAATTCCCCCCTAGGGATTCCATTTGCAGCCTTTCTATTTGGCACCTTGTCCATTGGAGCACCTGGTATGGTAAAGGCCCAGATTCCACCAGAATTAATCAATGTGGTGACTGCTTCCATTATCTTCTTTGTCGGTGTTAAATTTATTTTTGAACAACTGCTAAAACGTAGAAAAAAAGCGAAAGGAGTGAACTAGGATGAATCTAACAATCTTAACCTTACTTATTTCGCAGATGTTGATTTACTCTGCTCCTCTTATTTTTACCAGTCTAGGAGGAGTGTTCTCTGAACGTGCCGGTATTGTCAATGTAGGACTAGAAGGAATTATGGTCATCGGGGCGTTTGCTGGTGTTGTCTTTAATATTGAATTTGCAAGTACCTTTGGTAAGACCACCCCACTTTTGGCAGTCTTAGTTGGAGGAGTAGCAGGATTAGTATTTTCTATTATCCACGCAACGGCAACGATCCATTTTCGGGCAGACCATGTGGTATCAGGAACGGTGTTGAATCTACTAGCGCCAGCCTTATCAGTCTTTCTTATAAAGGTTCTCTACCATAAAGGACAGACAGATAGTATTCCGCAATCATTTGGTAAGTTTTCATTTCCACTGCTGGAAAAGATTCCAGTAATTGGTGATTTATTCTTTAAAAATACGAGTTTGATGGGCTATGTCGCCATCGCCATGGCTTTTGTATCTTGGTTCATTCTCTATAAGACCAAATTTGGTCTGCGTCTTCGTTCAGTTGGCGAACATCCACAAGCAGCTGATACTTTGGGAATCAATGTGTATGCAATGCGCTATGCCGGTGTCCTTATCGCAGGTTTCCTCGGTGGAGTTGGGGGCGCAGTGAGTGCCCAAACGGTGAATATCAATTTCTCAGCCACGACGATTGTCGGTTCTGGTTTCATCGCCTTAGCAGCTGTGATTTTCGGTAAATGGAACCCAATCGGTGCCATGTTAGCTAGCCTCTTCTTTGGCTTATCTCAAAGTTTGGCAGTGATTGGTGCCCAACTTCCTGGTCTTTCTCAAATACCTACTGTGTATTTGCAGATTGCCCCTTACCTGATTACTGTAGTAGCTCTAGCAGCTTTCTTTGGAAAAGCAGTTGCACCAAAGGCAGACGGTATTAACTACATTAAGTCTAAATAAAAATGGAGTTGAGCATTTTGCTCAATTCCATTTTTTATAGTGATTAAGTTTTAAAATAGTAGCGCAATGATTCATTTATAGATTTGAATCGTGGTAATAATTCTATGATTGCCTTCTTTAAGTTTGCCCACGCAGTTTCAATTGGATTTAGCTCCGG
>NZ_JBUEQR010000105.1:0-11347 GCF_054968985.1 Streptococcus sp. 1F3
ATATGGGACTTTTTTTCTATACTCAAAAAGGCTCCATAATCTCTACAGTGGATTTACCCACTACAGAAATTATAGAGCCTGATTTTTATTGAGTATTAAAGCTGAATCAAAATAAAAAAATACTTGCAATCTGATGAGTTTGTGATACAATAGTGACTATAAGGTTATCAGGAAGATGACCAAGTCAAAAAGGAGAATAATGATATGCCAGCAATTTCGTTGACCCCAGAACAGTTAAAGTCTGAAGCGCAAACTTATACCAATGCTTCTGAACAGTTGAAAGATGCCATTAATAAGGTTTCAGGTGCAAATGGCCGTCTTCAAGGACAATGGCAAGGTGCGGCTTTCCAATCATACTTGGAACAATTCCAACAATTATCAGTAAGCGTAACTCAAATGGAACAACTTCTTGAAAGTATCCATGCACAATTGAACCAATACGCAGATACTGTTGCTGAGCGTGACCGTCAGGATGCAACTTCATTTGGCTTGAATTAATCATCAGTGAACGGCGCTTCGAAAGGGGCGTCGTTTTTTGCTAGTTATAAGTGGAGAAGGAATCATGAATAATCCTCATAAAGAAAAACGATACTTAAAAATTTTAACTGCGGTGGCATGCGTATCCCTATTATCGGGTTCTCTTGTTTATTTTGCATTAAAGGATCAGAATCTTCACTATTCAAGTGAAACTAAACAAACTGCTAAGGTTCAGTATGCGCTTGTGAATGAAGATAAAGGTGCAAGGTTTGAAAATACTGATTATAATTTGGGTTCGGATTTTGTAACCTTAATTAACCAGGATACGGAGAATAATTGGGAAACTACCAGTCGTAGTGTTGCTGAAGCAGGATTGAAATCTGGTCAGTTTGATGCAGTTATTACTCTTCCGTCAGACTTTTCTGAGAAGTTGTTGAGCTTAGAGAGCGTTTCTCCAGAAAAAGCTACAGTTTCTTATCAGATCCGTGAAGGGCAAAATGAACAAGCTAATCAGGCTGTTCATAGTCAAGTTAATACGGTCTTACAAGGATTTAATCAACGAGTGGTTCGGATGTATTTTTCGAGCATCATTCGGAACCTTTCGGATGCACAGACTAATGTGAATCAGATGGTAGCTACTGAGTTGTCGCAAAATACATTTACTACCTCCAATATTCAAGTTCCATTTTCGACACTACCAGATTCGTTTAGAAGTACTCAATCCATTGCAAATAGTCTGAAGACGGATAATGAACTTTTTAAGACGCAACAGGAAGCTTTTGTTAAATCAGTCGCAAGTAGCATGGAAGCGAACAATAGCTCCTTAGATGCTTCTGGGAAATCGCTTGAGTCTACAACGAACTCTGTGAATGAGTTCTCAAAAGAAGCCAATACTCGCCTTGAAAAGTCAACTGACCAGTACAAGGAGCAGTCTGAAAAAGATAAGACTGCCTTGGAAAAGCAATGGACAGACGATCAGAAGCATTATTCTGACTTGTATGATGCTCTTTACACTGTTGGAAATATGAAATTAAAGGAATTACAGTCTTCAGACACAGAGACAGGTTCCTTTATGGCAGATTTCAAAGCTAAGGCGGAGGAGTACAAAGTTGCCCAAGGTAAGGTTAAGGGAAATCTAGAGGCACAAATCACTTCTTTAGAAAAAGAAGCAGCGGACCTTAGTGCACTTAGGGATACCATTGCAGAAACCTACTATAGTTCTAAGGATTTAAGCGCTCAGACAGCTACGGATAAGGATATTCGTTCAGCTATTTTGAATTTAATGACGAGACCAGAAAATCGAAGCAAACTCCCTAAACAGTATATTGAAGCAATTGCTAGTCGGTTACCGCTGATCTCATCTGGAGATTTGAGTGACCTCATTGCTAAATTGGAGCAAGATAAATTGATGTCATTCGATGAGGCAACAACTTATCGGAATGCACTGAAAATTGTGGATAGTTATAGTAGTGAGTTAGGTGGCTCTTTGGGACAGAATGCAACCTTTAAGTATCTGTCCTCAACGGATACTATGATCAATCCAGTAACCTATTCCATTCACCAGACGTTAGAATTTGCTCCGTCAACGGGTAGCCAGACAGTCCAATTGAATATAGATGATGCAACGATGGGGAATCTTGAGTTGGAAGGTGTGACGAAAGATTCAATTGAAGCTTCTATCCGTCAACAATTAAAAGATACAGGCTATAATGTAACTGCTACAGTATCGGAAAATACGATTCAAGTCACGTTTGTCAATGAAAGAACCGCACCAACTACTCCTGTAACCTCTCCAGATTTAGGGACCTCAAGTACTCCAAACACGGATACGAGTGGTGCTACAACAACTCCGCCAACTACTTCGCCAGACGTCCATCAACCTACCTATTCGACGCTTCCTAAAAAGGTGAGTGTCACGATTAGTGGCCAGATAAAGTGGAATTTATCTGATGATGTAAACAAGAATTCCTATAACCAAGTAAGTTATAGTTGGACAGATGGCATTTCAGTTCAAGCAGTTGGTCAGTTATCTGTAGTTAATGGTAAGTATGACACTTTAGCTGAGGATTTACCTGTGATTCTGAAAAACTTCCAAAACCTAGACCTTGCTGCTCAACAAATCGTGACTCTCTTTGCATCGCCAGGAACAAGTTTAGATATCAATCAATTTGCAAGTGCACTCTCTACGGGTACTCTTGTGGAAAAAGCAAGTCCAGATTCTGTCTATACTCTCTACAACAACCTAACGGATGATGAGCGTGCTTCAGAACTATCTGAGGTCTTAGTCGCTAAGTACCAACTTGCGGGAGATAGTTTATACAAACAAGTAGACCAGCAATTGAAGGATGTAATGGATATTTTGGGTGAAAAAAATAATCCTAAGGAAGGGACTCTTCGTCAAGTGTATCAGTCTCTCCCAGACTCAGATCTACTTGTCAAACAAGCATCTGCTTTAAATACTTGGTACGGGGAGATGCAGAAGGTCTTAGACCAAGCTCATGGTCAATGGAAGGACTCTGAGAAAGTTCCTTATGAGTCGGTTGTGAATGATCAAAATCCACAACCTGAAAAGATGGACACATCTAAGTTGGAAGAAGAAGTGAAGTCGCTCCTGTCTCAATACGATAGTCTACGAGATAGTTCTAAAAAAGCTGCACAGGCTACGGCAGATGGTGCTGCACAGGTACGAGATATCTCCCCACAAATCCAACAGTTAAGTGAGACAACAGAGTCTGTTCAAAAGTCCGCAGATAGTGTACTTTCTAGCCTGAATCAGAGTGTGAAGGAAACAAGTAGCACGGTTGAGAAAAATACCTCTTATGCGGAACAGTTTGGAAAAGTACTTGCTAATGCGAAAAGTGGAGGTTCTGATAACAAGCAAGTGTTCAACTTCTTATCAGATCCAATTACCACAAAAGTCACAGAAGGTAAGGCACAGTCAGTTAGTCATATTTCTATCATTCCTTATTATATGACCTTGTTGTTATCGGTTATCTCCCTTATCACAGCTATGACGATTGGACGCTTTGTTAAAGGTGGACAAGAAAAGGAAGAAGCAGATCTTTTGACGGCGAGAAAGTGGGAGTTGAAACTGACTAGTTTCCTACCTACAGTGGGAGCAGCGACTGCAGGTGCAATTCTGTTTTCAGGGGTAACACTAGGAGTGGCAACGGCTGCTAATGGAGTTTTGTGGTTCGTTTATAGCTTTGCGTTAATGACGGGACTTATTTTAGTCTTATCTTACGGCTTGAAGAAAGCTCCGTATCTGACTTATATCGTAGCTGCATCTCTCTTAGGCTTCTATCTCTTATTGACTCCTATTTTGGGAGTGACAACTCAGTCAGGAAGTTTTCTTAATCTCTTGTACCGACTTTCTCCATTACAAAATATTGAAAACGGCTTTAGTTATCTCTTGGTAGGTGGTAACTTAGGTGTTGTAACAGTTCTTCTACTTTTATTATTTGTAGGAGTCGGAGTTGGTCTCAATCTCTTTACAAGAAAGAAATAGTTAAGGTGAGGATCCGTAAGGATCCTTTTTGTCTTCTTGTGAGAGGGTGCAATTTGTAGTATAATAAAGTTATCTTTACCAAGTGGGAAAGGAGATTTATGAAGCGGATTCAAGCCATCTTGGGGTTGTTATTGTTGTGTCTATCTCTTGCTTCAAGAAATGCTAGAACAGATGACGGTGGTCTTTCCATCAATAATCAGACCATCTACGATCAAGGGAACAGCCCTCAGACAACCAAGTCTAAAAATATTCCTGAATTATTTTTAGAAGATAGTGTGAATAAAGAAAAACAGCTACAACAAGCACAACAGGAGAATGTTCACCAAGCGCAGTCCTCTCTTTTTATGGGCATTAAAGATACCAATAGCTTTCAGAGTCAGGATGAGGTGACACGTGGCTTGTTTCAAGCGGATTATAAGGCAGATGAGGCAATTTTGACTGGTGAGAGTAATTCTAGCAGTTCATTGCCTACTTGGCTGACTGCTTTAGGATTTGGAATAGGTCTACTTAGTGTTACCTATCTAGGTGTCTGGCTGGGTAAAAAGTACTCAAAGGTACTTCGTTTCAAGAAGGAGAATGTATGATGAATACAATTACGGTTGGTATAAAATGGAGAAATCAAGTATATGATTTGAAACTTCCAACACAGGTTTCATTTAAAAGAGTAAAAGAATTGATATGTGAATCGTTTGCAATCATGAATCAGGAGCTACCAATTCACTTTAATCTCCGGGTGACTAACAAAGCACTCGTCTTTTATGATGATGATCAGGTGGCTGATTTTCCGTTGGGCAATGGAGATCAATTAGAAATTGTAGGGAGAGAGAAATGAAAGTACAAGAGACAAGTATTCAATCCAAGTGGTCGAAAGATGCTGGGGAACTAGAGATTACATTATCCGCTAATCAATTTCAACTGAATCGGATGAAGCAGTATCGATTCTTCTTGGAAAGTAAAGTACACTTAGCTCAAGGAGTAGTGAAAGAAGAAACAGAAGAGGTTCTTCTTCTCTCTTACCACATTCCAGCAGGTTATCAGTCAATTCGAGAAGCTGTTGAAAATAAAGAAATTCTTGAGCGCCTTCATCTTTTTCAGAAGTTACAGTTTTTAAAAGAAACGGTTGATCAACCAATGAAACCCTTTATCCATCCCGATAATCTATTTGTGAGTGGAGAAAGTGTCCTTTTAGGACATAGAGGGGTGACAGAGAGTGCGGTTCCTTTTTCGCTCACGAAAGAGGACTTGTTAAAGCAATACAAGGCTTTAGCTGTGTTCATTTTACAACCTAAGCTCAACTTCGAGGAGTTAGTTGATAGTCTTGTGACGGTTAAAAATGCCTTTGCGGAAAAACTTTCTACAGCAGAGACATTTGATGAAGTGGATCGTCTCATTAGTGAGCAGGCTCATATCCAAGAAGAAAAGCGTCAAAAAGAAAAGCTCTTGGTATCGAAAAGGAACTATCAACTATTTAAATGGGGCTCTTTGGGACTCGCTGTTGTGACGGTTGCGATGGGAATTGGAATGGGAATCTATGCCTTTCACGTGGTACCTAAGCAGGAGAAAATCATTCAGGCTGAGACTAGCTACATTGCCAAGGATTATACAGCAGTAGTAGAAGGACTCAAGTCAGAAGATCCCAATAGCCTTCCAAAGGGTGTTCAATATACACTTGCGGCAAGTTCGTTAGAACTAGATAATCTAACCCAGGAACAAAAAGATGTTGTAGCACGCACCTTGTCACAGAAGTCCAGTGAGAATACCCTTTCTTATTGGATTTATATCGGTCGTGGTGAGCTTGAAAAAGCGCTTGATATCGCTCAAAATATCGGGGATATTCAGTATATTCTCCATGCTTATACTAAGCTCTATGATCAGGTCAATACGGACAGTACCATGAGTGGGGCAAAAAAACGAGAACTTCTTGAAAAGTATCAAAAAGAAATTGATAAGTTACAGGAACAATTAAACGGAAGTTCAAAGACAGATAGTGCACCGAAGGAGACTAAAAATGGCAACTAAGGACAAACAAGCAGTTTGGAGTCAAAAGCTGTCAGATGAAGCAGTTCTTTGGCATGTATTTTCGTTTAAAGAACGCTTTGAGTACAAGGAGTTGACCGAAGGAGAGTCTTCACTAGACATTGGAGGGAGTCACCTTGCATTAACCGAAAATGGTCTTGAGAAGGATGGCATCTCTTGGTCTGGTCAGGAGGAAGAAGATCTGGTAGCTTTTCCACACGACCTAATTCAGATTCATTCCTTTGCCTATCCTAAGCGAGACTTGCTCTTTTCTAAGGAGAAGAAAGCAGATGTTTCTCTAGAAAGTCAGGCTCTCCTTTATCTGAAGGTTAAGGAGAAAGGCAATTATTATTTATCTGGCTCATCCAATGGAGCTCGCCTTTATCTAAATGGAGAAAGGCTAGAGGAAGTTGATGCCACTATTCGGGTAGGTGATGTTTTGGTGGTGGATTATTTCCTTTTCTCATTTCGGGAACATCAGATTCATTTCCTGCCTTTGAGTGGACAATATACCATCCAATCTCATCGCTTGTTTGAAGAGCCTTATCGATCTGAGTTTCCACATGGGTTTCCTAATTATCGCAGAAGTCCACGGATTTACCTAAAAGAGCCTGAGGATAAGGTGGAAATCAATTCACCAGCGCCAGAAGAAAAACTTAGACGTGGTGAACTATGGCGAGCAATCGTGCCACCTGTTGGGATGCTGGTCATTAGCGGAGTCTCTAGTGTCTTTATGCAGAGGAATGCTCTGCTTATGATGGGAATGGCCAGTGCTAGTCTTTTGACAGCTGGATTTTCAGTATCCAGTTATTTTACGAACAAAAAGGAAATCAAAGAGAAGAATCAGAAGCGCAATGATGACTACCAAGAATATCTTTTAGAGACAGGGAGCCAATTAAGCCGTCTAAAGGCTGAGCAAAAGAAAGCTTTGGCCTATAACTTTCCGTCTGTTGAAGAACTGGTTGGTTTAGTGGAGAGTTACAATCCACGTATCTATGAAAAAATGTCTACCAATGAGGACTTTTTAAAAGTTCATTTGGGAACGGGTGCTATTACTTCTAGCTATACCTTGCATTTCCAACCTACCAATCGCAAGGAAGACTGGAGTCGCTTTATCGAGCAAAAGCTTGTACAACCGCATAGCAAATTAGAAGAAGCACCCATTGTCATTTCCTTGCGGAATCAGGCGTTGGGGCTAGCAGGAATAACTCCCGTCTTGCGAGTGGCAGTTCAAACGTTATTGTTTCAGATTGCGGCTCTTCATTCCTATCATGATGTGGAATTTGTGACCTTGGTTTCTCAAGAGGAATACGAGAATCACTGGCGAGAATGGCGCTGGTTGCCACATATGCAAATCCGTAGTCTCAATCTGCGAGGATTCATCCATGATGATCAGACTAGGGATATGGTCTTGACCTCTTTCTACCAAATGTTGGTCAAGCGTCGTCAGGTCGCTCGGGAACAGAAGCAGGAGCAGGTCTTCTCACCGCACTACGTTTTGACGATTTTGGATGAATCGTGGCTGTCTGGACATGGGCTCAACGAATTTCTAGCAGAGGATATGACCCAGTATGGAGTGACGGTTATCTGGGGCAAGGAAAGCCTTAATATGCTTCCAGAGACAGTGACAGCAGTGGTAAACTACCAAAATGGAGAAGCGGCTAAGCTCATCAATAATCATCACGTTTATGTCAACCAAGACTTCAAACCCAATCGCCTCCCTCAAACAGGTAAGCTAGAAGAAGCTATTTATCGTTTAGCGAATCTCAATCATATCGAAGTAGAGAAAAACTCAATTCCAGATACAATCTCCTTTATGGAACTCTACGGCGTCAAGCAGGTTGAGGAATTGGCGCTTGAAAAACGCTGGCAGATGGCAGACAGCTCTAAGTCCTTAGCTGTACCTCTAGGTGTTCGGGGGAAAAATGATATTGTGGTCCTCAATCTTCATGAGCGTGCTCACGGTCCACATGGATTAGTTGCAGGGACTACAGGTTCTGGTAAGTCAGAGATTGTACAGAGCTATATATTATCTCTGGCCCTTAATTTTGCGCCTGAGGATGTTGGCTTTTTACCGATTGACTTTAAGGGAGGTGGAATGGCCAATCTCTTTGCTAAGCTACCTCACCTGATGGGGGCTATTACCAACTTGGATGGAGCTGGAACGGCTCGTGCACTGAAGAGTATCCGAGCGGAACTCCAAAAGCGACAGCGTCTCTTTGGGAAGTTTGGTGTGAATCATATCAATGGTTATACCAAGCTCTATAAAAAAAGGAAGGCACTTAGCGATCCAGAAGAGAAAAAGGCCTACCCGACTGAACCCTTGCCTCACCTTTTCCTCATCTCAGATGAGTTTGCGGAGCTGAAGCAAAATGAGCCTGAGTTTATGGCAGAGCTTATCTCTACAGCACGTATCGGACGTTCTCTAGGAGTTCATTTGATCCTTGCGACACAAAAGCCATCTGGAGTGGTGGATGAGCAAATCTGGTCCAACTCTCGCTTTAAACTAGCGCTCAAGGTCGCAGATCCTTCTGACTCAAACGAGATTATTAAAACCCCAGATGCGGCTAGTATCACTCAGCCTGGTCGCGCTTATCTTCAGGTCGGTAACAATGAAATCTATGAACTCTTCCAATCTGCCTGGAGTGGAGCGGAGTATCAGCCTTATAGCGATGAGGGCAATCAAATAGATGAACGGATTTGGCTGGTCAACCAGCTAGGGCAAAGCGAACTCTTGATTGACGGAAATGACGGGGATTACTCGTTTGAAGAGACGCAAGAGCAAAAAACAGAGCTGGAAGCTGTGATTGATTATATCAGTCAGGAGACGGAGCGTCTGCAAGTCATCCTCCCTGAAAAGCCATGGCTACCGCCTCTTGGAAAAGAGCTAGTAGGAGAGGCGATTGACCGTCAAGCAGAGTGGGGGAGTCCTCGTCAACTCTCCATTCCACTAGGAATGCTGGATCTGCCAAGTGCTCAAAAGCAAGAGGTTTATCACTTTGATATCGAAGAGTTGGGCAATACCGTCTTATATGGGTCCCCGGGCTTTGGAAAATCAATAGCTCTTCAAACTATCCTCATGAATCTGGCACGAAAAAATACGCCAGAGCAAGTTCAGTTTAATCTCTTTGACTTTGGGACGAATGGTCTTTTGCCAGTCAGAGAGCTACCACATGTAGCAGATCTGGTTCGACTGGATGAGGAAGAAAAGCTCATCAAGTATCTGAAGCGTCTGGATGGTCTGATGAAAGAGCGGAAAGCCCTCTTTACAGAGGCTGGGGTGTCTAGCTTGTCGCAGTATGAGCAAAAGACAGGTCAAGCTCTCCCTGTTCTTCTCAACTTCTTTGATGGCTATGACTCGGTACGAGAAAGCCCATTAGAGGAAACCATTGAGTCAGCTGTTAACCAGCTTCTTCGTGAAGGAGCTAGTCTGGGAATCTATACTCTGATAACCGTACTCAGTGCTAGCAGTCTGCGTTTACGGATGAGTTCAACTATTCCTAATGCTTTGAGCTTCTACTTAGTAGAAGAAGGGGCGCTCCGGACGGTTATGGGTCGTGATGCTTTGCCAGGTCAGGAAATTGTCGGTCGCGCTCAAGTGACACAGGAAGAAGTCTTAGAGTTACAAGTCTATCTGCCAGTAGAAGGGAAAGACGATATTGAGCGCCTTTCTCGCCTGACAGCGGAAATCCAAACGATGAATCAAGAATGGCTAGGCTTACGGCCAGAAGCAGTGCCTATGTTGCCAAGCAAGATTTCTACGAGCTTCTTTGGGGATCACGAGGGGGTTCAAGCTATGTGGCAAAGAGGAGAGTTGCCAATTGGTTTTGATAAGGAGAGTACGCGCCCAGTTGGTTTTGTACCGAAACGAGATGGCTATTTTGAGCTTCTCTATGATACCATGCAGCAGTTGGAATATGGAGAAGCAGCGCTTCTTACAGGCTTAGAAAAGATGCCTCGCCACATCAAGAAGTTCTTGGTGGATCCGACAGGCAACTACCATCAGTCGGAAGGGCTGTTTGACGAAGTGTTTGTCGGAGATGGAATTCCTGGCTTCTTTATGGATATGCAGGCTGAGGTGGATGCACGCACGCCAGCTGATTTGGATCATCCAATTTATATCTTGATTCCAGAAGCACAAGCTCTCAGCAAGATCATGAATCTCAAGATGACAGAAGATGCCTTTAAAACTCTCCTACACAAAGGGGGGACAGTTGGTCTACACTTCATCTTTATGGGTGAGTTGCGTCAGATTGTCAATGGCTATATGGAAGTTGATAAGATTCTGAAGGTCAATGTGCCTGCGGGCTGTATCGGTATTCGTTTCCAAGACCAGAATGTTGTATCGATTAAGAGTAGCTTTACAGAATCCGTAGTTGGAGTAGATGAATACAATTACTTTACTAGCCGAGATGGTTATCGTATTAAGCTTATCAGTGAATAAAAGCGAGTCATTTGACTTGCTTTTATTTATGGTTTTCTTTCTTATTCCTAATGGTAAAATATTGAGATTTTTGATATAATTCTATTAACTGTAAGGTTTAGTGAAAAAGAGGTATAAAGATGAGTGATTATGAAGAAAAACGGCTTGCCAGTAATGCTTATAATCGAGCGCAAGCGAGTCTCAATGAAAGTTTGGCGAATCAGTATCAGAAGGCATACGATACGAAAAAAGCAGAGATTGAGAAGTTAGAATCTGCAAGAAAAGAACTCTCTAAGCAAATTCAATCTTATGGTGAGTTTCGTAATACAGTCTCTCAATATTCTACAACTATTTCTACAGATACCTTTAAAGGGACAAGGCGTGATACATTTGATAAGGCTCTATCAGAAATTGCGACGACGATGAATACGCATCAGAATAGCCATGAAATGAATCTGGCGAAGTTAGATATGGAAATAGCCAAGCGCAAATTGGAGTTAGGAGATTTGGCTAGCGCTATTGGAAGTGCCTGGAATGCGGTTGAAAGTTTCTTGGCAGCTATTTTTTAGGGAGTAGTATAAATGGATAAAGTAGGAATAAGTTCGGCCTCTTGGCAAAGTGTTGTCACTTCAGCACGTACTAAGGTAGCATCTATATCAGATATTCAAGTGATAAAGATTGAAAAAACCACATTGAATCGGATGAAGGCTTTTGAGACTCTTCAAGAACAAGCCCAAAAAATTCTGAGTGATTATAAAGATTTTGAAATGGAACGTACTTCTCAAATGATTACGGTGGGTGAGAAGATTGTGGCTGACGATAAAGCCATGGCAGGTCAGTTTGATAAGAATACAGCCAATGTGAGGTTTCAGTAATGGTTCAATACGATAAGAATAAGATTTTTACGAGCATTATTACTAGCC
>NZ_JBUEQR010000106.1:0-26835 GCF_054968985.1 Streptococcus sp. 1F3
AGCGCAACAACGGCCTTGCACCTCTTGAAATGAGGAACAAGGCCGTCGCCTAATCTTTTATTATTTCATTGTCCACTTGACAGGGAGCAGTTCACTAAGGGAGGGTTTTAAGATCAATAAAATCATCTAATCAAATCTATATTTTTTATTTAATAGGTTAAAATATGCCATGCTATTTATGGTACTAGCGTCCTTATCCCTTAACAGCTTCATATAGGGTTTTGTAGAGTTTTTGTTTTCCTTGTTTCTGAGCATTCAATTCTTCTTTTCCGTAGTCAAAATTTGCCACGACAAATCCCTCTTCCTCATTAGAAAAGGTGAAAAATTCTAATTCAATGAGTTGATTATGCTTAGAATCTTCTATGGTCTCTTCTCCTAAATGCTTGTTAAATTCTTGAACTTCTTCTTCACGAACCCCGAAACCCATAGCAGTTCCATCTTCAATGATGTTGGAGAAGACTTCTTCTGAGGAGGTGGCTTCCTTTACTGTTATCAGGTAGAGAGCATCAGCTGTTTCTACTTGTCGTACTTCAGTCCATTTTTTTGTATCACTAGCAGAAATCGTATAGACGGTTAAATCTACCGTAGGTTTATTTGGAGTATTGTTTTTTAGTACTTGTTTTCCAAATAGGACGATAACGAGTATTCCAGTTAACGCTAGAAAAGCGATGCAGAGTTTCTTTTTCATATCTTACTTCCTATATCTTTCATATTGATGATACAATCAACCCTATTATAGACAGCAGGGTCATGGGTTGCGATAATCACATATTTGTCTTCAGCTGTTTCATTTAGTAATAAATGAATGATTTCTTTTCCAATCTCACTATCTAAGGCTCCTGTAGGTTCATCTGCTAAAATAATTTTACGTGGTTTCAAGAACATTCTTGCAATGGCTACACGCTGAGCTTGTCCCCCAGATAATTCATAGATTTTCTGATTAAAATAGTCACTAGACAGTCCTACTTTTTCAAGTACCTCAGCGATTATGTTTTTGTCTTTATTGATGAGTTTCAAATTCTCATAGACTGTTTTGTTTTCGATTAAAGAATAATTTTGGAATACATACCCAATAGTATGTTTAAAGAAAGTTCGTTCTTTTGTTTTCCAAATATCCTGCCCATCAACTAAAACAGTTCCACTGTCGATTTTTTCTAATCTTCCGATGATATTGAGAAGTGTACTTTTTCCTGAACCAGAACCTCCAATTAAGGCATAGCTTTTTCCAGCTTCAAAGCTTACATTTAAATCTGTAAATATTTCTTTTGAACCGAATTTTTTCGTAACATTCAAAATGTCAATGGTCATTGTTCATCTCCTTTTAAAATTTGAGTGTATTTTCTAGATAATTTTCTAAAACTCAATAGGGTTGAAAACGTTAAAACGATTAAAGAAGTAGCACCAATCGTTAGTAGTTCGATCTGTTTGGTCATTACAAATGCCAATAGGAAAGTCAATGTAATCGTCAAAATGAAATATTTGAGGCTAGAAATGGCGATACCTGTTTTTGAAAGGCCTAGAATTATTTTTTTCACGTAGTCATTCTGTTTTGAAGCTATCAATAGTTGAGTATATTGATAAATGAGGAGAAAGACAATAGAGTAAATAATCTTCTGTAATATCTTTGAAAGAAAGACTTGGTGCTCTAAGGATTGAAGATTCAGTTGTACAATTTGGTAAACGTCTACTGGCTCCATTGAAAAGTTCAAATGACCACTCCTATCATTCATTTTCCTGATTGCTTCAGGACTAAAAAGGGAGTTATTGACGATGTTACTTGCCAAAGAGAAATCCTTGTTTTCGATCATTTTATCAGTGTCTAATACAACTACGATGTTATCTTTGCTATCTACTGCACCTGCTAAATGGGGAATATCTTTATTTTCATGATCATTGTCCCCATGCTCGTTGAAATAAAAAATTCTTTTTCCATTAGGAATGATTTGCACTGTAAGATCTTCTTTGGTATAGCTTGTCCCAGTAAATTGTTCTGCCACAACTGTATTTTCAATGGATTCCCTACTGTCTTTGAATTTATCAGGAATATAGAGGGTGGCTATCTTGTGATTTAAAATTTGATAGTTGGTTCCATTCACCTTATTTTGTACACTAGCACCTGTTTGATTGATATAAATCAGCTCTTTGTTTACTTCTGGATTCGTTATACCATCGCTCTTTAACCTTTTAGAAAAATCTTTTGCAACATCAGAGTTTTTCATATAATCTGGAATATATACCGAAGAGGGGTTAATATATAAAAAATCTAAATTTTTTAAGGTGCTGGCTATCTGTAGATACTGCTCATTTGTATTTACTTCTCCGTTATGAATAGATTGATTTTCAATCCCCAACAACTCTAGCCGTTGCCATTTTTTCACGTAGTTCCATGGTTCTAAATGTTCTATCTGAATGCTTATTCTTGCTTGGCTAATCTTGGTTTCTTGTAAAAAAATCCCTGAAATAATGATGATACCAGAAATAATGACCAGCCATATGATAAAGAGTAGTTTATTTTTTGCCTTATTTTTGATAATTTCAATTGGTTTTTCCATTCTAATAGTCAGCCAAAAGAGGACAAAGGTGATGAAGTCCACGATTTGAAAGAGGACAAAATTCGTGAACAGCATGGCGAAAAATAATTTGGAACTGTAAGTGAAGATCCCACTACCCCAAAAAGAACTGTAAGCAAGCATCAATAAGGCAATCAAGACTAGTTCAAAAGTCAACGAAATGACATAATCCCTTCTTAGGTTGTATACCGGTAGTCCTAAAGAGCGTCTGATGATCCCTTCTTTAATCTGCCTCGTTCTAACAACAAATAAAACAACTACTAAAGTTAAGTAAATGGATACCATGAGCAAGAACCTTAAATCCCCGGTGAATTGCAAGATTCCCCCTATATACCAGGGGTAAGCCATATAGATTGCTTGTAGTCCGGTAGCCGTAAGGGCTTGTAAACTCGTTGAATCTATTTTTCCTAGGGTATAATACATTCCTGTTATTGGTGCAGACTTTAATTGTTCGTAGTCAGTATCATTGAAGTTTATATAGATGACTTGACCCGAACTCTGAACGATCGGCTTGTAAATGGTGACTTTTTGCGTTTTTGATAGGTCACTAATTGTTTGGTAGATTTCCTTACTAGAAAGGTTGCTTTCCCCTTGAATGGAAAAGGCACCATCAATTGCTAAAGGTACTGGATTGTGAGTATCGCTAATACTGATAACACCAATTGCAGCCATCAAACAAAAGAAGAAGCCAATGACACCTAATTTTAATTTCATAAACACCTACCTGTCAGTATAAAATACCCTATAGTATCATAGGGTATTTTAGCTTTTGTCTACTATTTTGAAAATCTAAAGTAATCCCAATATGCATTCTTTAATAATATATTAACATATTTTGTTTTGGTTTCAAAATAGGAGTGAAAGATTTTGGGAATAAAAACAAGACTTTCTGTGGTAGCAGAAAGAGAGCTAGTCTAGGTGCTGGTTCTTACTCAACTATTTACTTGCTTCTTTGTGCATTGAGTATGAAAAGGATAAGTTGACCGAGCAAGTGCCTTATGATATACTGAAAAAATGGTAGAATCGTATAGTAAAAACGCCAACCACAATATGCGCCGTCCCGTCGTTAAGGAAGAAATTGTGGAGATGATGCGAACACGTCAGGCGCAAAATACCGGCTTTTTAAAAGAATTGGAGGACTTTGCTTGTCAGGAAAATATTCCGATTATTCCTCGGGAAACGACGGCTTATTTTCGCCTATTGATGCAAGTCTTACAACCCTCTGCTATTTTAGAAATTGGGACTGCGATTGGCTACTCTGCACTTTTGATGGCAGAAAACAGTCCAGCTTCTAAGATTACAACCATTGATCGCAATGAAGAGATGATTGGTTTAGCTAAGGAAAATTTCGATAGGTACGACAAGCGACATCAGATTGAATTACTGGAGGGTGAGGCCATGGAGATTTTACCGACCTTGGCAGATGCCAGTTATGACTTTGTCTTTATGGATTCAGCCAAGTCTAAATACATCGTCTTTTTGCCAGAAGTCTTAAAGAAACTAAAGGTCGGAGGCTTGATTATTCTCGATGATATTTTCCAAGGTGGAGATGTTGTACGAGATATTAGGGAAGTTCGCCGAGGTCAGCGAACCATCTATCGAGGCCTGCAAGCGTTGTTTGATGCAACCTTGGATAATCCTGATTTGACAGCTAGCTTAGTACCTATGAGTGACGGTCTACTCATGCTTAGAAAAAATGTAGAAAAGGTTCGGTTAAGTCCAGAAAAAATTTAAGTAATTTTTAAACCTTTATGGTATAATGATAGGGTTAATAAAAAAGGAGAACAAATTCATCATGAAGACTAAAAAAATTCTCGCAGGTGCTGTAACCCTGTTTGCAGCAGTAACGCTAGCAGCTTGTTCAAATGGGGCTAGTAAAGATATCGTGACCATGAAAGGCAATACGATTGACGTATCTGAATTTTATGAACGGGTAAAGACCAAGCAACAGGCCCAACAAGAGCTTTTATCAATGGTGATTGAATATGTCTTTGAGAAAGAGTATGGAGACAAGGTGTCTGCAAAAGAAGTAGACGAAGTTTATGATAAAATAGCAAAACAAAGTGGCGAGTCCTTTATCACAGCTTTAACCTCAGCAGGATTTACAGAAGAAAGCTATAAGCAACAAATCCGTGCCAACAAGCTGGTTGAAGTTGCAGTAAAAGAAGCGGCTGAAAAAGAATTGACAGATGAAAAGTACAAAGAAGCCTATGACGCTTACACACCAGAGGTGACGGCACAAATCATTCAGTTGAGTGATGAAGCCAAAGCAAATGAAGTCTTAGCGCAAGCACAAGCTGAAGGGGCGGATTTTGCTCAGTTGGCAAAAGATCATTCACTAGACGCTGCAACGAAAGAAAATGGTGGAACGGTTAAATTTGACTCTACGTCAACCACTGTACCAGAAGAAGTGAAGACAGCTGTCTTTGCCTTGAATAATGATCAAGTAGGTGCTTCTGTTGTTAAAAGTATCAACCTTTCGAATTACCAAGTCAGCTACTACGTGGTGAAGTTGAATACGAAATCAGAAAAAGCTGCTGATTGGAAAGAGTACAAGGATATCTTAAAAGATAGCTTTATCAAGTCAAAACAAAATGACCCAACCTTTGTGAAAAATGTGATTTCAGAAACCTTTAAGAAAGCCAATGTCAAAGTGAAAGATCAGGCATTCCAAAGTATCCTATCACAATACATCACAACTGATGACGCTTCAAGCTCAACTTCTTCAACAGAAGTTTCAAGTAGTTCTGAAACAAATGAATCAAGCTCAGCTTCTTCAACAGAAGCCTCAAGCAGTTCTGAAACAAACGAATCAAGTTCAGACAAGTAAGATTAGGAATGGATATCCAACTCCCCTTATTTCAGAGAATTGGCGGTCGGTGTGAGCCATATAAGGTGGGATATCCTGCTACTTAATCTGTGAAAATGGTATAGGAAATGAGAATGACAGACAAGTTCATTGAATGAAGGTGGTACCGCGGTTTTTCGCCCTTCGTTAGTGTTCTTGTTTTTTCTTTTTTGGAGGTCTAGGATGAAGCAATTTGAGATTCAGCAACGTTTTTGGTCACGGGGTGGACGGTTTGATATAAAAGATGACCGTGGCAATCTTTATTATCAGGTAGAGGGTAGTCTCTGGAAGTTGTTTAAGAGCTTTGAAATTCGTGATGCTAGGGGCCAAGTTGTCGGTACCATTCAGCGAACCTTCTCTTGGTTTTTATCTCGTTTTGAGGTAACAGTTGTAGGCCAAGCCCCCTTTATCATTCAGCAGAAGGCTTCTTGGTTTAAACCTCGTTATGAAATTGAAAACCTAGCACTTGAAGTGGTTGGGGATTTCTGGGATATGAAGTTTAAACTACTCCACAATGGTCTTGTGGTAGCTCAAATTGATCAAGAATGGTTTCGGCTGACTTCGACCTACCAAGTAACAGTCTATGAAGATGCTTATGCAGATAGTACAATTGCCCTCGTGATTGCAATCGATTATGTAAAGGAGATGCGGAGTGTAGTAAGAACTGCTGCAACGTAAATGGAAAGGAAATAGGAAAACATGAAACAATTATCTAGTGCCCAAATTCGTCAAATGTGGCTAGACTTTTGGAAGTCGAAAGGACATGCCGTAGAGCCATCTGCTAATCTTGTCCCTGTCAATGATCCGACACTTTTGTGGATCAACTCTGGGGTTGCAACCTTAAAAAAATATTTTGATGGATCGGTAATCCCTGAAAATCCGCGGATTACCAATGCCCAAAAGTCCATTCGAACCAACGATATTGAAAATGTCGGAAAAACAGCTCGTCACCACACCATGTTTGAGATGCTTGGGAATTTCTCTATCGGAGATTATTTCCGTGATGAAGCTATCGAATGGGGCTTTGAACTCTTGACTAGTCCAGAGTGGTTTGGTTTTCCAAAAGAAAAACTCTACATGACCTACTATCCAGACGATACAGATTCCTATAATCGCTGGCTTGCTTTGGGCGTTGAGCCAAGTCACTTGATTCCGCTTGAAGATAATTTTTGGGAAATTGGTGCAGGACCTTCTGGGCCAGATACAGAGATTTTCTTTGATCGTGGAGAGGCCTTTGATCCAGAAAATATCGGCATTCGTCTTCTGGAAGAAGATATTGAAAACGATCGCTATATTGAGATTTGGAATATCGTCTTGTCTCAATTCAATGCAGATCCAGAAGTACCACGTTCTGAGTACAAAGAATTACCAAATAAAAATATTGATACGGGTGCAGGATTGGAGCGCTTGGCAGCGATTTTCCAAGGAGCAAAGACCAATTTTGAAACAGATCTCTTTATACCCATTATTCGAGAAGTGGAGAAATTATCTGGTAAACCCTATGATCCAGATGGGGATAATATGAGCTTCAAGGTTATTGCAGACCATATTCGTGCCCTTTCGTTTGCGATTGGTGATGGGGCGCTTCCTGGAAATGAGGGGCGTGGCTATGTGCTTCGCCGTTTGCTCCGCCGTGCGGTGATGCATGGACGTCGTTTGGGGATTAAGGATTCTTTCCTCTATAGCTTGGTCCTACCAGTAGGGCACATTATGGAAAGTTACTATCCAGAAGTGCTGGAAAAGCATGAATTTATCGAAAAGATTGTAAGGCGTGAGGAAGAAACCTTTGCCCGTACCATCGATGCGGGGTCTATCCACTTGGATGAACTCTTGGCTCAGTTAAAGGAAGCAGGTCAATCGACCCTTGAAGGAAAAGATATTTTCAAATTGTATGATACCTATGGTTTCCCAGTTGAATTGACAGAAGAATTGGCAGAAGATCAAGGCTTTGCGATCGATCATGAGGGCTTTAAGCTAGCCATGAAAGAGCAACAAGAGCGTGCGCGTGCCTCTGTTGTCAAAGGGGGCTCAATGGGGATGCAAAATGAAACCTTGGCAGCTATCACAGAAGCCTCGACCTTTGTCTATGGTGCAGACGAATTAACAGCCAGTCTCACGGTTATGATTGCGGATAATGAGCGTGTGGAGCGTCTATCCAGTGGGGAAGCCTTGCTAGTCTTTGAGCAGACACCCTTTTATGCGGAGATGGGTGGACAGGTTTCAGATCATGGGAATATTCTTGATGAAGCTGGGGCTCTCGTAGCTCGTATCAAAGATGTGCAAAAAGCGCCCAACGGTCAAGCCCTCCATACTGCTGAAGTATTGGGAGAATTGCACAGGGGTAGGACTTATACACTTGTCATTGATACCCAACGCCGTCATCGTGTAATGAAAAACCATACGGCGACCCACCTGCTTCATGCAGCTCTTCATCATGTAATTGGTGAGCATGCAACTCAGGCAGGTTCCCTCAATGAACAAGCATTCTTGCGCTTTGACTTTACCCATTTTGAAGCTGTGACGACGGAGGAACTTCGCCGTATTGAAGAAGAAGTCAATGCCCAAATCTGGGCAGCCCTTCCAGTTGTGACAGTGGAGACGGATATCGAGACAGCTAAGGAAATGGGAGCAATGGCACTCTTTGGTGAAAAATATGGCAAAGAGGTTCGAGTTGTCACGATTGGAGACTACTCTGTTGAGCTATGTGGCGGTACGCATGTGGGCAATACAGCTGAAATAGGTCTCTTCAAGATTCTGAAAGAAGAAGGAATCGGATCAGGGACACGTCGTATCTTAGCTGTTACTAGTCGTGAAGCCTTTCTTGCCTATCGTGAAGAAGAAGAATTGCTTAGAGCAGTTGCTTCAACCATAAAAGCACCACAGATGAAAGAAGTAGCAAATAAGGTTGCAAGCCTCCAAGAACAGTTGCGTGAACTACAAAAGGAAAATACCTCCCTGAAAGAAAAAGCAGCTGCAGCAGCCGCAGGCGATATGTTCAAAGATACGAACGAAGCAAATGGTGTACGCTATATTGCCAAGCAAGTCGAAGTATCAGATGCAGGTGCCTTGCGGACCTTTGCGGATAACTGGAAACAAAAAGAATATTCAGATGTGTTGGTTCTAGTTGCAGCGATTGAGTCCAAAGTCAATGTTCTTGTCGCAAGTAAGACCCAGCAGGTCCATGCTGGCAATCTGATTAAGGAGTTAGCCCCAATTGTCTCAGGTCGTGGTGGTGGAAAACCAGATATGGCTATGGCAGGAGGAAGTGATGCTTCGGCTATCGGTCAACTCTTAGCCGCAGTAGGCAATCAGCTATAAGTAGATAAAAGAATCGAGCTTGTCTCGGTTCTTTTTGTAGGTACGAGGGTGATGTTGTGATGTTAGTGGATTGGTGAGGCAAGGATTTTCTTTGAATGCTGCATTTCTTGGAAGACTATGATGGATGTGGAAGAAGAATTTTAGGAATTTGATATTTTCGGATTGACAACAATAGTTGTCAATTGGTAAAAGATATGTTACAATAAAATCGAGATAAGAGATGGATAGAAAGGAGACGCTGATGGTTTTAAAAAATAGGCTCAAGGAATTGCGAGCTAGAGATGGCTATAATCAGACAGAACTAGCCAAGCTAGCTCAAGTCTCGCGGCAGACCATTAGTTTGATTGAGCGGGGAGAGTATACCCCTTCTGTTGTCATTGCCTTACGGATTGCGCAGATTTTCCAAGAACCCTTGGAGCAGGTCTTTTGTTTGGTGGAAGAAAAAGTGGGGCGATAAGTTCAGTATATACTTGTTTCGTTTCCTTTTAGTACTAGAAAACGATGCAGGCGCTACTGGAGTAGGGCAGAGTGAGTTCCAATCATCTGGAAGATGATTGGAAGCGGGAAATAAGGAAACGGAATTTCCACAATTCATCTAGAAGATGATTGGAAGCGGGAAATAAGGAAACGGAATTTCCACAATTCATCTGGAAGATGATTGGAAGCGGGAAATAAGGAAACGGAATTTCCACAATTCATCTGGAAGATGATTGGAAGTTGGAAATGAGGAAACGTATTTCCACAATCGTTGAAGCAATAAAAGGTAAACGAAATGAGTATAAAAGAAAGATGGAAAAATGATACAGTCCTTTCGTCCTAAAATAGAATGTACGAATCAGTCGAACTGTGCAAAATGACAGCAGACGAAGTGGGGTTAAAAGACATGCCAGCCTCTAGGATTTTTGAGACCTTCGGCTCAAAATGAGGGATAAAAACCTTGAGGGAGGTTGCTTGTCTTATAGGAATACAATAAAGGAGAGAAATAATGCAACAACGAGTAACGTTTTTTGGTAAATATGCACTAGCTGGCTTTCTTAGCGTTTTTATAGTGGGAGCAGTCGTTGGATATATAGGTGAATCCTTTTCATTGGAATTGATAAAAGAGCCACTTTTATGGCTGAGTAGGGGAGTTTTAATCGTTATAGCAGGTTGGAGTTGTTATTTAATAAGAGTGAGCAATCAATCCTATGAGCGGTACACTAGGGAAGAGTTGGATGAAGAAGTCTATGATGTGATCTATCGGCAAACATTTCGTTCCATTGAGTATGCACAGATTGGCTGCAATGTGGCACAGGTTCTGACTATTTTAAATCTGTTCTTAGGAGTCACAGGAACATCAACGCAGACAGGCTATCAGTTTACTTTTATTCCTTTTGACTTGGGACTGCTTTTTCTAATGACGGGCTTGCAGATCCTCCTAGTAAGAGTGATGAGTAAGGTGAGACAATATAAGATGAGTGCTTTTGCTATTCCTCAAGAAGTGAAGGACTATATCTATTCCTATGATGAGGGAGAGAAGGAGGCTGTCTTTGAAAATAGTTTTTTAACTCTTTTCCAGTTGAATCAGCAGGTACTTCCGCTGACCTATCTGGTTCTCTTTGCCCTATCCTTGATAACTGGAGAGCTACAATTTAGTGCTTACGTAGTTGTTGCCTTTATCCATATTTATATGAATATCAACCAATTCAAGCAGGTACGGAATTATTTTAAATAGAGTGATGGTCCTATGTCTAGGAATGATGTTTATCACTCTCATGAAAAACTTGGGATTTGAAAAAACCCTCACGACTTGATGTTAGAAGGAGAAAACGGATGAAAAAATTAGTTGCCAATATTGGTTTGTGGTTTGCGGGTCTAATGGGCTATTTGATAGGGGGAAGTTTTTTGCTGGCTGGTAGTGAATTGTCTGGACAAGCAGATATTCCTGCTTCCTATGCTCAAACAATGGCTATCGTTTTTGGTGTCTTTGGGCTGATTTATCTGACAGCCCTATCTTATCTCCATTGGAATCGGGTCTATAAGAAGCAGGTGATTAAGATTGAACTCCCTAAACCTTGGATGTCTAATGTCCTTTTTCCACTAGGATTGTTTGCTCTTTTACTTATTGTTCAGTTACTGTTACCAATCCCTCCGAGCGATAATCAGAAACTAGTGGTCAATGAGGTTTTAGCCCAGCCCTTCTTTTCTTTCTTTGCAGTTGTCATTTTCGCACCGATTATGGAAGAGCTGATTTTTAGGGGCTTGTTTGCAGGTTATTTCTTTTCAAATTTGACCAAGAAGAGTAGCCTCATCCTCTATTTTGTTTTGACTAGTAGCCTCTTTTGCTTAGTGCATGGACCACGCATGCTGTCAGATTTTCTGATTTACTTTACCATGGGAGCTTCCTTAGCTTGGCTCTATCTTGCCAAACGTGATTTACGGTATTCAATGGGCTTACATGCTGCCAATAACCTCTTATCCTTTATCATGATCGTCTTATAAGATACAAAGCCCGTAAAAAACTCAAAGCGTACCAAGCGTATCCGTAAAGTGAATGGCGTTCACAACACCTGTAGCAAAATAGGCGGTCGAATAGAAGATTTCATTGAGAAATACTAGTTCACTAGAACAGTTCTCAGGTTTTTCCATTCATTTATGTTGCGTATAAGAATATGATTGTTTTTCTTCCCGAAAATAAAAGAAAACACTTACAATTAGCTTATCAGTGCTTTTTATGGAAATCTGTGGTATACTTTTTTAGTTAAACTAAACAAAGTAGAGGCAGATATGACAAATTTAAGAAATGATATTCGTAATGTCGCAATCATCGCTCACGTTGACCATGGAAAAACAACCTTGGTCGATGAGTTGTTAAAACAATCTCAAACACTTGATGAGCGTACACAGCTTGATGAGCGTGCGATGGATTCAAATGATATTGAAAAAGAGCGTGGTATTACTATTCTTGCGAAAAATACGGCAGTTGCTTATAATGGCACTCGCATCAATATCATGGACACACCTGGACACGCAGACTTCGGTGGGGAAGTAGAGCGGATCATGAAAATGGTTGACGGAGTGGTCCTTGTTGTTGATGCCTATGAAGGAACGATGCCACAGACCCGTTTTGTATTGAAAAAAGCGCTGGAGCAGAACCTGACGCCAATCGTAGTTGTGAACAAAATAGATAAGCCTTCTGCTCGTCCTGCAGAAGTCGTAGATGAAGTCTTGGAACTCTTCATCGAGTTGGGAGCAGACGATGACCAATTGGAATTTCCAGTGGTATATGCATCGGCAATCAATGGAACCTCCTCTCTTTCTGATAATCCAGCAGATCAAGAAGAGACAATGGCACCGATTTTTGATACGATTATCGAGCATATTCCAGCTCCTGTAGACAATTCAGATGAACCCTTGCAATTCCAAGTGTCACTTCTAGACTACAATGATTTTGTCGGTCGTATCGGTATTGGTCGGGTCTTTCGTGGAACCGTAAAGGTTGGGGATCAAGTCACCCTTTCTAAATTGGACGGGACAACAAAGAACTTCCGCGTGACCAAACTCTTTGGTTTCTTTGGTCTTGAACGCAAGGAAATTCAAGAGGCAAAAGCAGGGGACTTGATTGCTGTTTCTGGTATGGAAGACATTTTCGTTGGAGAGACGGTCACTCCTACAGATGTGATTGAGCCCTTGCCAGTGCTTCGGATTGATGAGCCAACTCTTCAGATGACCTTCCTTGTCAACAATTCACCATTTGCAGGTCGGGAAGGGAAATGGATTACTTCACGTAAGGTTGAAGAGCGTCTTTTGGCGGAGTTACAAACAGATGTATCACTCCGTGTTGATGCAACGGACTCACCAGATAAATGGACTGTTTCAGGTCGTGGGGAATTGCACTTGTCTATCTTGATTGAAACGATGCGACGTGAAGGTTATGAACTTCAGGTATCACGTCCAGAAGTGATCATCAAGGAAGTCGATGGGGTGAAAATGGAGCCGTTTGAGCGTGTGCAAATTGACACTCCCGAAGAATATCAAGGTTCCGTTATTCAAAGCCTATCTGAGCGTAAGGGTGAAATGCTTGATATGCAGGCGACAGGAAATGGTCAAACTCGCTTGGTCTTTCTAGTTCCAGCTCGTGGGTTGATTGGGTATTCAACAGAATTCCTTTCAATGACCCGTGGATATGGAATCATGAACCATACCTTTGACCAATACCTTCCAGTAGTTCCAGGTGAGATTGGAGGCCGTCACCGTGGTGCCTTGGTTTCAATTGATGCAGGAAAAGCAACGACCTACTCCATTATGCGGATTGAAGAGCGTGGTACAATCTTTGTTAATCCAGGGACAGAAGTGTACGAGGGGATGATCATCGGTGAAAATTCGCGAGAAAATGATTTGACGGTTAATATTACAACCGCCAAAGCCATGACCAATGTCCGTTCAGCAACCAAGGATCAAACTGCAGTCATAAAAACACCACGTATCTTGACCTTGGAAGAATCACTTGAATTTTTGAATGACGATGAATACATGGAAGTGACACCAGAATCCATCCGTTTACGGAAGCAAATTTTAAATAAAGCAGAGCGTGATAAGGCTGCTAAGAAGAAAAAATTAGCAGCTGAAGAGGGCTAAGCCGATGTTCTATCTAATTGTTGCCATTATGTTGGTACTATTCTACATCTTTGTGGCACCGAGCAACATCAAAGGAACCATGAATGTGGTGGCGGCAGTATTCGTCGTTGTCGGGCTTTTGATTACTCTTTTACTGGCTTTTTTGAAGGTTTTGCAATCTCCACCCGAAATGTGGCTGGTTATCGGAATGGTCGTGGTGGGACTGTCTGCCATGCGTGATATTTATTTCTTAGACAAGCCAGTGAAACGGCGAACAAGTCCAAGAAGACCCTATCGTTACCGTTAGGATTCAGTACTTTTGTATGTCATGAAAGGTGGAAACTCTAGCTCTCCTATTGGAGTTAGGGTTTCTTTTTGTCTTTTATTCCTTTTATAATCTTCTAGTCTATATTGACGAATTGAACTGAGCTCGGACTGAAAATGCTAGGAAAAAGATAGGTTGCGGTCGTTTGCGATACTGTGAGAGGTTTCCTCTCTTTTTTTGCCTTCTTTCGCTTGAAAAAGGAGCGTATTCAATGTAAAATAGATAGGCTAGGTATAGAAAGTATGGTAGAAATATGCAGCAGATAAAACGATTTGAAAATAAAAAGGTCTTAGTTTTGGGGCTTGCCAAGTCTGGCGAGGCAGCGGCACGTTTATTGGATACATTAGGGGCAATTGTAACCGTCAATGACGGCAAACCCTTTGAAGAAAATCCAACAGCCCAGGCTCTATTAGAAGCGGGAATCCGTGTGATTTGTGGCAGTCATCCCTTGGAATTACTGGAGGAAGACTTTGCCTTACTTGTGAAAAATCCAGGGATTCCTTATGACAATCCTATGGTGGAAAAGGCGCTAGAAAAGGGTATTCCTGTCTGGACTGAGGTAGAGTTGGCCTATCTTGTCTCAGAAGCTCCGATCATCGGAATCACTGGTTCAAACGGGAAAACGACGACGACAACGATGATTGCTGAAGTTCTCAAACAGGGTCAAAAATCCGCTAGACTATGTGGCAATATTGGGCTACCTGCTTCAACCATTGCTCAAGATGTAGGCGCAAGTGATCTCTTAGTCATGGAATTATCCTCTTTCCAACTGATGGGAACAGAGAGTTTTCATCCCCATATCGCAGTGATCACCAATTTGATGCCAACGCATCTTGACTACCATGGTTCATTTGAAGAATACGTGGCAGCCAAATGGCGGATTCAAGAGCAAATGACGGAAGATGACTTTGTTATTCTCAATATGAATCAGGAAATTGCAGCGTCACTGGTTCATCAGACCAAGGCACAAGTGGTTCCGATTTCGACACAAGAACCTGTTGACGGGGCCTACTTGGTAGCTGACCAACTCTACTTTAAGGGAGAGAGAATAATGGCTGCTAGCGAATTGGGGGTACCAGGTAGCCACAATATTGAAAATGCCCTGACCACTATTGCAGTTGCTAAGATGCTGGGGGTTGATAATTTAGCGATTAAAGAGGCTCTCTCTACTTTTGGTGGGGTCAAGCACCGTCTACAAGAGGCAGGTCAAATTAAAGGAGTGACCTTCTATAATGATAGTAAGTCAACCAATATCTTAGCGACCCAAAAAGCTTTGTCAGGTTTTGAGAATGCCAGGGTTATTTTGATTGCAGGTGGGCTCGATCGTGGCAATGAATTTGATGAGTTGGTGCCTGATTTAGTGGGCTTGAAACATATGGTTATCTTGGGACAATCTGCTCCACGGCTCAAACGTGCAGCCCATAAAGCTGCTGTGCCTTATACAGATGCTCAAGATGTGGCAGATGCAACTAGAAAGGCTTATCAACTAGCGACAGCAGGAGATATTGTCTTGCTCAGTCCTGCCAATGCTAGCTGGGACATGTATGCCAATTTTGAAGTCCGTGGAGATAGCTTCCTCCAGACCATTGAGGAATTGAAGGGAAATAACTAGCATATGAAAAAGATAGTCTTTACTGGGGGAGGGACAGTCGGACATGTGACCTTAAACCTCTTATTGATTCCACGCTTTCTCAAGGATGGTTGGGAAGTGCATTACATTGGTGATCGCAAGGGAATTGAGTATCAGCAATTGCTTCAAGCAGGACTGGATGTTCAGTTTCATGGAATTGCCACAGGAAAACTGCGTCGCTATTTTTCTTGGCAAAACCTGCTAGATGTTTTTAAGGTGGCATGGGGAATTGTCCAGTCCATTGTGATTTTACTGGCGATTCGTCCGCAAGCCCTCTTTTCAAAGGGTGGTTTTGTATCTGTTCCGCCAGTCATCGCTTCTCGTCTTCTGGGCATTCCTGTCTTTATTCATGAGTCGGATCTGTCCATGGGCTTGGCTAATAAAATTGCTTATCAATTTGCAACGACTATGTATAGTACCTTTGAGCAGAGTGCGGACTTGGATAAGGTCAAGCACGTAGGAGCAGTCACAAAGGTGGCATCTGTAAACAATGTCACTCCGATTCAGCTTCCTGAAGTGCTGAGTCAGTTTGATGAAGATGTTCCCACCCTGCTCTTTGTGGGTGGTTCAGGTGGTGCTAAGGTCTTTAATGAGTTGATTAGCCAGCATCAGGCTGCCTTAACTGAGCGCTTTAATATCATCAATTTGACAGGGGATTCAAGTCTGAATCACTTGTCAAGGAGATTGTATCGGGTGGATTATGTGACGGATTTATACCAACCCTTGATGAAAGAGGCTGACGTGGTCATTACTCGCGGTGGTTCAAATACGATTTTTGAGCTGGTTGCGATGCAAAAACTACACCTAATCATTCCATTGGGGCGTCAGGCTAGTCGTGGAGACCAGCTAGAAAATGCCCGTTATTTTGAAGAAAAAGGCTATGCTAAGCAATTAGAAGAAAGCCAGCTCACACTTGAAAACGTATTGGGAGCAGTGGAGCAATTGTTGGAAGAAAAAGAAAGCTATATCGAGCGAATGAAGCATTCGACAGAGATTCAAACCGTTGATCATTTTTATCAATTATTGAAGACAGATATAGATAGAAAGGCATAGAATGACAGAAAAGGACTCCTTGGAAGAGGTCAAACAGGTAGCGCAAGAAGAGCAAGAAGAAGCGAAAAGCCAAGTAGAAGAACCAAGGCCTGAAACCGAAACCGAGACGGAATCTGACACTGAAGTTGGAGCAGAAAGTGATTTTCTTGCCCAATGGAAGGAAAGGCATCAGGCTTATTTGGCGAGCCAGCAAGAAACTGAGTCAGCGAAAGAGGAAGAAAAGCCTGAAGCAACAGCCCTGCTCCCTGGCGAGAAAGTAAAAGAAGAAGCAAAGAGAAAGCGCGACAAGCTCCATTCTGTTCAAGCGCTGGAACCAAAGAGAGGAACGGAACCTAATCCGATTTCCCGCAAGATCCTCTTACAAGCTAGTCCTATTATGTTGCTAGCGATCATGGCTATGCTGTTGGCTGTTTATTTTATCAGTCCTTTGAGTAAAGAAAAGAAGATTGAGGTGGTTGGCAATCAACTTCTCGATGCGAAAACGGTTCTTGCTTACAGCCAGATTTCTGATAAAGACTATGTTTTGACAACCTTACTACAGGCTAAAAGCATTGAAGCTACTATCAAAAATAGCAGCAATATTGTTAAGACCGATAAGATGACTTTTCAATTCCCCAATCGGTTTACGATTGAGCTTGAAGAGTTCGCTGAAGTCGGGTATCTAAAAGAGACCGATCGCTATCGTCTGGTCTTGTCTAGTGGAGCTATTTCAGAGACGACGCTTACCAACGAAGCCTTACCTGAACGCTATACCTTTATCAACATAGCAGATAAAGATTTGGTTAAGGAGCTAGCGCTACAATTAGCATCAATTGATACAGAAATACTTCGTAATATTGAGAGTATAGAGCTGACTCCTAGCAAGGTAACGGCTGATTTACTGACGATGTCTATGTACGATGGGCATACCGTGCTCCTTCCCCTCAGTGAAATTGATACGAAACTCCCTTACTACTCTGGTATAGCCAAGCAACTTTCTGTTCCGAGTATCGTGGACATGGAGGTCGGTGCATTTAGCTATGCAAAATAGAAGAAATAACAGAAAAAAGGTTTTTATCCCCATTTTTTGATATTGTATGGTATAATGGAGAGTGAATAATTATATTTAAACATGGAACTAAAAATTCTTAAAAAGATTGAGAAGTAAGAGAGGACTGACAGGATGGCTAGAAATGGCTTTTTCACGGGATTAGATATCGGTACAAGCTCCGTTAAAGTCTTGGTTGCAGAATATGTAGAAGGTGAAATGAATGTGATTGGCGTGAGCAATGTCAAAAGCTCAGGCGTGAAAGATGGAATCATTGTCAATATTGATGTGGCAGCAAATGCGATTAAAACAGCGATTGCACAAGCTGAAGAAAAGGCAGGTATCCGGATTGATAAGGTAAATGTTGGTTTACCAGCAAACCTCCTGCAGATAGAGCCTACTCAAGGCATGATTCCCGTGACAACAGATTCGCAAGAAATTACAGACTTGGATGTGCAAAATGTTGTGAAGTCGGCTCTGACGAAGAGCATGACGCCAGAGCGTGAAGTCATTTCCTTTATACCAGAAGAGTTTGTAGTAGATGGTTTCCAAGGCATCAAAGACCCTCGTGGAATGATGGGAATTCGTTTGGAGATGCGTGGAATGCTCTACACTGGTCCACGTACAATCTTACACAATTTACGCAAGACAGTTGAGCGTGCAGGCGTTCAAGTAGAAAATGTTGTCATCTCTCCGCTCTCATTAGCACGTTCCGTTCTCAATGAAGGTGAAAAAGAATTCGGTGCCATCGTTATTGACCTCGGTGGTGGGCAAACAACAGTTGCCGTTATGCGTGGTCAGGAATTGCAATACACCAATATTTATCAAGAGGGTGGCGATTATATCACCAAGGATATTTCTAAAGTACTGACCACCTCTCAAAGCATTGCTGAAAACTTGAAGTTTAATTATGGAATTGCCTACCCTCAAGAGGCGAGTGAAAAAGAGAAATTCATGGTTGAAGTAATCGGGGAATCCGCTCCAGTAGAAGTGACGGAGCGCTACCTGTCAGAAGTGATTTCAGCCCGTTTGCGTCAAATCTTCACTCGTGTGAAGCAAGATCTAGAGCGGACGCGCGCCTTAGACTTGCCAGGTGGGATCGTCTTAGTTGGTGGAGTGGCAGTCTTACCCGGTATTACAGAACTTGCTCAAGAAATTTTTGGGGTCAATACGAAGCTTTATGTACCTAATCAGATTGGAATCCGCAATCCAGCCTTTGCCCCAGTGATCAGCTTGGTGGAGTATGTAGGTAGCCTAGATGAAGTTGAAATGATTGCTCAATCAGCTGTGAACGGTGAAGCAACGCTTCGACAAAAACCAATCGATATTCCATATGACACACCAACTGTTCGTCCGACTGTCCAGTCCATTCCTAAAGAAGTTCCAAGAGAGGTTGTTCCTGAACCAGTTGAGGATGGTCCCTACACTTCTTATGCGGAGACAGAAGAGGAAGAATCAAAAGTGAAAATTACAGATCGCATTCGTGGTTTGTTTGGAAGCATGTTTGAATAAGAAAAGAAAAGGTGATGAAACGATGACATTTTCATTTGAAGCAGCAGCAGCTCATGGTGCTGTCATTAAAGTTATTGGTGTTGGTGGTGGTGGCGGAAACGCTATTAACCGCATGATTGAAGAAGGCGTTTCTGGTGTCGAATTTATCGCGGCTAATACAGATGTTCAAGCCCTTAGCAGTTCAAAAGCTGAAACCGTTATCCAATTAGGTCCTAAATTGACTCGTGGACTCGGTGCTGGAGGGCAACCTGAGGTTGGTCGCAAGGCGGCTGAAGAAAGTGAAGAAGCTCTTACCAATGTACTGACAGGCGCAGATATGGTCTTCATTACAGCAGGTATGGGGGGCGGTTCAGGGACAGGTGCTGCACCAGTAATCGCACGTATTGCAAAAGGTTTGGGTGCTTTGACAGTTGCAGTTGTCACTCGTCCGTTTGGCTTTGAAGGAAATAAACGTGGTAGCTTTGCAATCGAAGGAATTGAAGGTCTTCGTGAACAAGTTGATACCTTACTGATTATCTCAAACAACAATCTCCTTGAAATTGTAGACAAGAAAACGCCACTTTTAGAAGCACTTAGTGAAGCGGATAATGTTCTACGCCAAGGGGTACAAGGTATTACAGACTTGATTACCAACCCTGGTTTGATCAATTTGGACTTCGCTGACGTGAAGACAGTGATGGAAAATAAGGGGAATGCCCTCATGGGGATCGGTATCGGTTCAGGTGAAGAACGTGTCGTAGAAGCAGCCCGCAAGGCTATCTATTCCCCACTTCTTGAAACAACAATTGATGGTGCAAATGATGTCATTGTCAATGTAACAGGTGGTTACGATATGACCTTGACAGAAGCAGAGGAAGCTTCTGAAATTGTTCATCAAGCAGCAGGTCAAGGGGTTAACATTTGGCTTGGAACTTCTATCGATGAAACGATGAAAGATGAAATCCGTGTAACAGTTGTCGCAACAGGTGTGCGTCAAGAAACAGCTGAAAAATCAGCTCGTCAACGTATGGATTATGCACCGGTCGGTCGCTCGGCTTCGAAACCAACAGCACCAGCAGAAGCGGGAGCTTCTAAAGCTTCAGCCTTTGGTGAATGGGACTTGCGTCGTGAAAATATTCTTCGTCCGACTGAAAGCACAAATCATTCAACAGTTTCAGTTGAAAAATTTGCGATGGATGAGGAAGAAGATGAGTTAGATACTCCACCATTCTTTAGAAATCGATAAGATGAATATACAACAGAATAAAGATGCTGTATTTGTTGCTCTTGAGCAGGCTCAAAAAGATGCACATCGTTCTCAAGACTTAGTCAATGTAATAGCTGTCACCAAGTATGTTGACAGCTCTATTACTAAGGACTTGGTATCTGCGGGGATTCAGCACATTGGTGAAAATCGTGTCGATAAATTTTTAGAGAAATATCAGGCTTTATCAGCCTATCCCGTAACTTGGCACTTGATTGGAAGTTTGCAGCGAAGAAAAGTAAAAGATGTGATTGACTATGTTGATTACTTTCATGCTTTGGATTCGGTCAAATTAGCCCAGGAAATACAAAAACGAGCTACAAAAACCGTGAAATGCTTTCTACAAGTCAACATTTCTAAAGAGGAGAGCAAGCATGGTTTTCGAGTGGAGGAGTTAGAGGAAGTCTTGGAGCAATTCGTACCTCTTGATAAGGTGGAAGTGGTCGGTTTGATGACAATGGCACCTTTTGAAGCGAGCCATGTAGAACTGATGAGTATTTTCTCAGAAGCAAAAAAACTGCAGGAGAGATTGGCAGTCCGTAACCTCCCTCATATGCCTTTTACTGAACTCAGTATGGGAATGAGTCGGGATTTTGCAGAGGCCATTGCCTGTGGAGCAACCTTTATCCGTATTGGAACAGCATTTTTTAAATAAGGAAGAAAAACGTGGCTTTTAAAGATACATTTAAAAATATAATCAATTACTTTGAAATAGATGATGAGAGGGAGCAAGAAGCCTATGGCTTAGAGAATGAAAGCTCTAAGATGAGAGTAGCTTCTATGCCTAGGCATGAGGTGGAGCCGTCTGTGGAACCTTCTAAGTTTATGCGCTCTCAAACGGTTGCAAAACCAGTTACAAGACACCCAGAAGAACAGCAGGTTGTAAAGACAATGACAGGCAAATCAACGATTGATATCAAGTACCCTAAACGGTATGAAGATGCACCAGAAATTGTACAATTGTTAATTGATGATGCTAGTATTTTGATTGACTTCCAACATATGTCTGAAACACAAGCTCGTCGCTGTCTGGACTATTTGGATGGTGCCCGTTCGGTTCTTTCAGGAAATTTGAAAAAGGTGTCCAATACTATGTGGCTATTGACGCCAGCAAAAGTAACGGTCAATATGGAAGAGCTTCGTTCTACAGCTCCCCACTATGCGTCAGAGGCATCTTTTGACTTTGATATGAAGCGGTAAGAGCCATGGCATTTGTGATTTTAATCCTATTAGAAGCATTAAAGCTTTATTCCTATCTTTTAGTTGCTTTCGCTTTTATGTCATGGTTTCCGAATGCTTATGACAGTTTAATTGGACGCTTACTCACTAGTCTTGTCAGACCGATTTTAGCCCCTTTTCAGCGCTTTAAGCTACAATTTTTAGGCTTAGATTGGACTATTGTCTTGGTGTTGTTTTTGATCCAGCTTCTGTCGAAAATCTTGGTCCAACTTGTTTATATATAAGTGATGAATCCAACTTATCAGCAATTATTCCAGCATTTTCCAAAGGAAGAAAAAGCCTTTATTGAAAAGGTCGTCGATGACTGCCAGCAGGTGGATCGAACCTATTCCTATCGGCTCACGCCGTTCTTGAATCCCAAGCAGGATGAGATAGCGCAGTCTATCGCAACTTATTTCCAGTTAAGATATTGGACTAGTCGTGATTTACTAGCCACAGAATATTCGCGCAGTATTATCGCACCAGATTACTATACCTTGGATGAGGAAGATTTTGAAATGGCAATAGTCGAAATCTTCTATCCGCAAAAATATGTGACCTTAACCCATTCTCAGATTTTAGGAACCCTAATCAATCGTTTGGGAGTGAGGCGTGAGTATATTGGAGATATTCTTTTGGAGGAAGGACACACCTATGTCTTATTGGATAAGCGTTTTGTTCCACTTTTGATGAGCGAAGTTGAAAAGATTGGTCGGGTACCTGTGAGTTTCAAGGAGCATGCGATTCAATCGGTAGTGCTTGAACCCTTATCGGAAGCTAGTCTTGAGCAGATTCTCGTATCGAGCTTGCGACTTGATAAGTTGGTTGCGACCGTTTTTCGGATAGCACGTTCCAAGGCCAGTCAGTTGATTGAGACTAGACAGGTGAAGGTTGATTACTCTCCAGTTCTACAAGCAGGAAAGCTTCTAGAAGAGGGGCAATTAGTTAGTGTCAGGGATTTTGGTAGAGTTCGTGTCAAGGCAATTGTCGGATATTCCAAACATGGTAAAGTAAAAGTAGAAATAGAAGTTATTAGAAAGTAGAGAATTATGGTACTTACATCATTAGAGCTAAAAGATAAGACATTCGGCACTAAATTTAGAGGATATGATCCGGAAGAAGTGGAAGAATTTTTGGACATTGTGACCGATGATTATGAAGAGCTTGTGCGGAAAAATCATGAGCAAGAGATGCTGATTAAATCATTGCAGGATCGTCTCGCCTACTTTGATGAGTTGAAAGAATCATTAAGCCAGTCTGTTATCTTGGCACAGGATACAGCTGAAAAAGTCAAGATTGCTGCTAAAGAGCAGGCATCGAATATTATCAAGCAAGCAGAATACGATAATCAAGCCTTGCTCAATGCAACCAAGGATAAGGCGAATGATATTTTACGGACTGCAACGGATAATGCGAAAAAAGTAGCGGTTGAGACAGAGGAGTTGAAGAATAAGACACGTATCTTCCATCAACGTCTGAAGTCAACGATTGAGAGCCAATTGGCCTTAGTTGATTCACCTGAGTGGGAGGAGATTTTACGTCCAACTGCTTCTTACTTACAGACCAGCGATGAAGCCTTCCGTGAAGTATTAGAAGAAGCCTTGGCTGAGTCAGTCGATGCTCCTGAAGATGGTTTGGATGTAACGCGTCAGCTGTCAGCCGAAGAAATAGCTGAATTGGTTCAACAGGCAGAAGCTCTTGAACAAGAAGCAGCACAGGCTGACGTTCAAGAAGAAACAACAGAAGAATAGACCAGTATAATAGAAACAGGATGAGATAGACATATTTCGAGCGAGTAGGTGACGGTGGAAGACCTACATTCCCTAGCTATCTGATTATCATTCTATTGGATTTTCCTTGAAGATAGTAGGGGAAAACGGTTTGCTTTCCGTTATCAAGCAAAAGAGGGATAGGCGAAGTCTGCCTATCTGAACTAAGGTGGTACCACGAACTTTCGTCCTTTTTGACGGAGGTTTTTTATGTTTACAAATAAGTGATATGATTCAATTAAAACTAGTAGATGAAACAACATTTGAAGCGGTTATCCAGCTGTCGGTTGCCCAAAAAGATGAACGCCGCTTGGCTTCCAATCTCTATTCGCTCGCTCAAGCTTGGCTCTATCGTGAAAAGGAGACCTTTGAGCCCTTAGCCATTCTAGCAGGAAAACGGGTAGTGGGCTTTCTCCTATTACTGAAGGAAGAGGAGAAGGAGAGTTATTTGATTTGGCGCTTGATGATTGATCAAGCCTATCAGAACCGTGGTTATGGCAAGGAAGCCTTGAAGTGGGTTATTCGCAGGGCAAGGAATGATCCTGCTTGCAGCCATCTCATTACCAGTTATGTGGTCGGAAATCACAAAATGCGTGGGATTTTAGATGGCTTGGGCTTTCAGTCGACAGGTCTAGCCACCAATGAAATTGTCATGACTTTAGAACTTTAAAAGGAGTATTTATGAAATTAAAAGAAACCCTCAATCTTGGAAAAACAGCGTTTCCAATGCGTGCCGGCTTGCCAACAAAAGAACCCGTATGGCAAAAGGAATGGGAAGAAGCAGAGCTCTACCAAAAACGTCAGGATTTAAACGCAGGGAAATCACATTTTGTTTTGCATGATGGCCCTCCATATGCTAATGGAAACATTCATGTTGGGCATGCTATGAATAAGATTTCAAAAGATATCATTGTGCGTTCGAAGTCGATGTCAGGTTTTTATGCACCCTATGTTCCAGGATGGGATACGCATGGTTTACCAATCGAGCAAGTCTTGGCAAAACAAGGGGTAAAGCGCAAGGAAATGGACTTGGTTGAATACCTCAAGATGTGTCGTGATTATGCCCTTAGTCAGGTAGAAAAACAGCGTGAGGACTTCAAACGCCTTGGTGTGTCTGGTGATTGGGAGAATCCTTATGTGACGTTGACGCCAGACTACGAAGCAGCACAAATCCGTGTCTTTGGTGAAATGGCGAAAAAAGGCTATATCTACCGTGGTGCAAAGCCAGTTTATTGGTCATGGTCATCCGAGTCAGCACTTGCAGAAGCAGAAATCGAATACCATGATTTGGTATCCACCTCTCTTTATTATGCGAATCGGGTCAAAGATGGTAAGGGAATCTTGGATACAGATACCTATATTGTGGTTTGGACGACGACCCCCTTTACCATTACCGCTTCTCGTGGATTGACCATGGGAGCTGACTTTGAGTATGTCGTGGTTAAACCTGAAAATGATGACCGTAAATTTGTCCTTGCAGCTGAATTATTGAACAGTCTGGCAGAGCGTTTTGGCTGGGAAAATCCACAAGTTGTTGCAAGTTATAAGGGACAAGAACTAGATCGGATTGTGACAGAACATCCATGGGATAAAGGGCATGAAGAATTGGTTATGAATGGTGACCACGTTACTCTTGACTCAGGTACAGGGATTGTCCATACTGCCCCTGGATTTGGTGAGGATGACTACAATGTCGGAGTTAAATACGGTCTAGAAGTGGCAGTTACTGTCAATGAACGTGGAATCATGACTGAAGATGCCGGTCCGGATTTTGAGGGACAATTCTATGAAAAAGTAGTCCCAACGGTTATTGACAAATTAGGGGACTTGCTCCTTGCCCAAGAAGAAATCTCCCATTCCTACCCATTTGATTGGCGGACCAAAAAACCAATTATTTGGCGTGCAGTGCCACAATGGTTTGCTTCTGTTTCAAAATTCCGTCAGGATATCTTAGATGAAATCGAAAAAGTGACCTTCCATTCTGAATGGGGAAAGGTTCGCCTTTATAATATGATTCGTGATCGTGGTGATTGGGTCATCTCTCGCCAGCGTGCTTGGGGAGTGCCTCTTCCAATCTTCTATGCAGAAGATGGAACCCCTATTATGAATGAAGAGACAATTGAACATGTAGCAGAGCTCTTTGCAGAACATGGTTCGATCATCTGGTGGGAGAAAGAGGCTAAGGATCTCTTGCCAGCAGGCTTTAGCCATCCGGGATCTCCAAATGGGACCTTTACCAAGGAAACAGACATTATGGACGTTTGGTTTGATTCAGGTTCTTCATGGAATGGTGTCTTGAATACCCGCCTAGAGTTAAGCTATCCAGCGGATTTGTACTTGGAAGGTTCTGACCAGTACCGTGGTTGGTTCAACTCTTCGCTCATCACCTCTGTTGCGGCAAATGGTATTGCCCCTTACAAACAAATCCTTTCTCAAGGTTTCACCTTGGATGGAAAAGGGGAGAAGATGTCTAAATCTCTTGGAAATACAATCTTGCCAAGCGATGTTGAAAAACAATTCGGGGCAGAAATTTTGCGCCTCTGGGTGACGAGTGTTGATACGAGCAATGACGTTCGGATTTCTATGGATATTTTGAACCAAGTATCTGAAACCTATCGAAAAATTAGAAATACCCTCCGTTTCTTGCTTGCCAATACCTCAGATTTTGTACCATCAGCAGATACTGTATCTTATAAGGAGTTGCGCTCTGTTGATCAGTACATGACCATCCGCTTTAATCAAGTAGTGGCTAGCATTCGACAGGCCTATGCTGACTTCAAGTTCTTAGACATCTATAAGACGATTGTCAACTTTGTAACTGTTGACTTATCAGCCTTCTATCTGGATTTTGCCAAGGATGTGGTCTACATTGAGGGTGCTAAATCGCTTGAGCGTCGTCAAATGCAGACAGTTTTCTATGATATTTTAGTTAAATTGACCAAGCTCTTAACCCCAATCTTGCCACATACAGCAGAGGAAATCTGGTCTTACTTGGAGCATGAGGTAGAGGACTTTGTTCAATTAGCTGAATTGCCAGAAGCAGAAAGTTTTGAAAACCAAGAAGAAATCTTGACCATGTGGGCAGGCTTTATGGACTTCCGGACCAAGGCCCAAAAGGCTTTGGAAGAAGCACGGGCAGAAAAAGTGATTGGTAAGTCTCTTGAAGCTCATGTGACTGTTTATCCAAATAAAGAGATGAAAGCATTGCTAGATGCACTCAATAGCGATGTGGCCCAGCTCCTTATCGTATCAAACTTGACAGTCGTAGATGGAGAAGCTCCAGCTAACAGCCTTGTTTTTGAAGAGGTAGCCTTTAGCGTTGAGCGGGCAGCAGGAGAGGTCTGCGAGCGTTGTCGTCGTCTGGATCCAAGCGTTGGCACAAATAGTAATCCACATCTAGCTACTGTTTGTGACCACTGTGCCGCTGTGCTTGAAGCAAACTTCCCAGAAGCTGTAGCAGAAGGATTTGAAGCAAAATAAGCTAGGTATGAAGATGCTCTTTATTACCTGTAAATGATTGCACTATTATAAGAAGTGAGAGGGAATCGGATAGATTCCCTCTTTTATAGCCTGGATTCTTTGGTGGTGGCTGTCCATTATAGTGATTTGTTTTGGCTCTTTGTCAACTGTAGTGGGTTGATGAAAAGCTAACATCGTGAGAGGACGAACTTCGTTCTCTCTTTCTTTACGTTTAAAGCAATCAAAATGCGTTTTTTAAAGTTTTCA
>NZ_JBUEQR010000107.1:0-2538 GCF_054968985.1 Streptococcus sp. 1F3
AGAACATAGGTCTTGCCGTCTTTTTCAATTTCAGCTGGCTTGCTTGCAGTATAGGCTTCACCAATTGGACTGTCGGCTGCTTTGACCACTTCTGACGCTTGTAATTCGGTCTCTGTACCCTCGATAACGAAGCGGGCATTGACAGCACCACCGACTTGTTGGTACACATAGGTAACATCGGTAGTGCCCTCTACGACCTTACCAGTTTCTGAACCTTCTGTACGATCTGGAACAAGTTTGTACTTCTTACCGTCTTTTTCGATAACAGTTGGTTTTTCAGTATCATTTTCACCTGTATTGTAGTCTGTACCTACTGGTGTGTCACTTGTATCAGTGTAGTCATCTTTAATGGTATTGCCATTGGTATCCTTGTAGTGAACAACAACGCTTCCTTTGGGTTCTTCTTTCAAGACATATTGGTAGACAACCGTTTGTTCTCCCTCAGTTACTGCTCCCGTTTCTGGGGCATCTCCTTGGTTATCACGGACAGGCTTAGTCGCTGAAAGAACATAGGTCTTGCCGTCTTTTTCAATTTCAGCTGGCTTGCTTGCAGTATAGGCTTCACCAATTGGACTGTCGACTGCTTTGACCACTTCTGACGCTTGTAATTCGGTCTCTGTACCCTCGATAACGAAGCGGGCATTGACAGCACCACCGACTTGTTGGTACACATAAGTGACTGTCTGATCAGTCTCTTTCACCTTCCCAGAAACAGGATCGCTAGATGCTAGATGACTATCTGCTTTGACACGTCCAACAGTATAGTCACCGCCAGGAGCCAGTTTGTAGGTCTTCCCGTCTGCTGTTTTTATAGTATTAGGCTTATGATCACTCGTATTGTAATCTGTATCATATTTCCCCGCTTGGGTATCAGTCACCCGTTCCACATAAGCCCCATCTTTCGGAACTTGGAGGGAATTCCCGTTAACATCCTTGTAGGTCACATAGACATTAGCTGTCTTAGCACGATAGTAGTAGATAACATCATCTGGTTGATAGACAGAATTATTCACATCGAATGTTCGACCCAAATTATAACGTGAATTAGAAGCTGTAAAAGGGGCTAGGATCACTTCACGATAGGCAGTTGCATATTCATCCGCCGTTGGAGCTACCGTTGAACCTGTTGGACTGGCATAACGCAATTGGATGAACTCAACTATCCCTTTAATCCCATTCTGTGTTCTTCTAGTCTGCTCTTCTTGAGTTTTATCTACATCCTCATAAATAAAGTAGTTATCCATGTTCTCAAAGAATTCTCGGGCAGAAGGTAATGTGGCTGCTACACGATCTTTGTCCACATTGATTGAATTAGAAAATGTTCCCGCCGCTTTAGCCCATGTTATATAGGCTTCAATCTTTGTTTTTCCATCTTCTAATGTCGTTATCTTACGGAACAAGGTCCCCCTATTTGTAACAGAACTCTTATAAATGACATCACCAACTCGCTCTACTATTTCACTATTGACAATATAATTCTCACGACCTTCCGTTTGAACCAAGTCATAGCCCTTAATAGCAACTGGCTTGGTGGTATAGTTTGTTAATTCATCCCAACCATATTGAACAAATTCTGGGCGCAATTCTTTATTTGTTCCCTCTTCCAAGAACTTAGTAATCTGAGTCCCCCAGCGTCCACGAACAATTCTATTAGTTGTCGCAGGATGCGTTTGCGTATAAATATTTGTCCCATAAATCGGCAAGAAATTGGCAAGAGAATTGTCCATACGCTTTTTGAGCTGGAGGATTGGTCCTTGGGTGACTGGAGAAAATGATACATCAATAACCGCATACGAACCGCTTCCATCCGCCGCCTGATCTAGAGGGATATTTTGCCCAGATGTTAGAGATTGGGTGTCAATTGTCGTCGTATTAATAACGGCACCGTTTTTAGATACGGTAACATATATATATCTAGCATACCCTTGATTATCTACATCTCTTTTGGAAACAGAAACGGTATATTGACGTCCTATTTCAGCTGGTCTATCTCCTTGACCCCGTTCAGGTGTATATAAATTTTCAATAACCGACACCGTCATCCGTCCCGGAGTTGGATCTATATAGGGGGTGTAACCTTCTCTATTTAAGATACGATTCGAGGTCGTATAGCCATCATTTGGCTTATCCGATGATGTCTCTGTCGCCGCCCGGAAAGCACTCTCTGTCGTTCCCTGTCTTTGACGGAAACTCTGATAGTTCCGATTGAAGGTCAAGGCACGAATTTGGTCCTCGCTCAATTGTGAGAAGAGTTCCTCTGTCATGTGGAAGTCACCAAAATCACGCTCCCCCAATTGAGCGATTTCTTGTGCTGACATTTCTTTAAGACGGCTAGCTGTTAAAATTTTATAAGCAGATTCTTTCAGTACCCGCTCCTCGATATCAACATCGTGTTCTTGTCCATGAGCCACTTCTTGTGAGCACGTCAAACGCATGAACGTTTTCTTATATCACTTTGTTTATTAAGCACTTTTTTTGAAGCAAGGATGGCTCATTTTCATCTTCCTCTCCCCTTATCTTCTATCTCTAAAACCTAAT
>NZ_JBUEQR010000108.1:0-2134 GCF_054968985.1 Streptococcus sp. 1F3
CCCGCGATAACCAATCTTTGGCAACAAGCTAGAGCCTTGCGACAATCTGTCTATGACTGGGGACAATCCGTTACCCGAGAAGCCCAAAATATTGCTCGCAATTGGACAAAATCCTTGGAAGAAACTATTCGCCATGTCTGCGACCCAAAAGCCACTAAGGCAAAAGATACAGGGGCATCTCCTAAACCTATCAGCTTTGGAGGGGGAGGAGTTGCCAGCTGGGATAGCACGGCTGGCACAAGTTCCCGTTATCAGTCGAATGCTTCTGTCAAATCGAAAGCCAAAAAAGGTAGCTCCAAACGCACAAGTGGTTCACATTATGAAGTGAACCTAGGTGGTGCTGCCAGTTGGAATGGTACTTCTAGCACAAGCAATCAACCACAAAAAAGTAGTAAAAAAGGACATACATTTGATCCAAGCGGTCTGAAAAATCTTTCGTCAGGGAATATTCAAGCACTCGCAGGGATATCAGGTGTACTGGCAGGACTATTAGGAGGACCAGTGGTTGGGTTTGCGACTTATGGAGCTGTTAGCTCAGGTCTAACAAGTTATTCTAATGGTGACAAGCCATTAGATGTGGCAATGAACACAGCAGGCGGTGCTTTACAAGGTTATTTTGTTGGTAAGTATGTTGAAGCTGCATATATAGCTGCCAGTGGAGCAGTAGCTGGGTTAGGAGTACCCACGCAAGCTGAAAAACCCTATGGTCCTCAACCAGCTAGTGGACCATTAGAACCCTTGAAACCCTATGGTCCCCAACCAGCTACTGGGAACCTAGAACCGTTAAAACCTCTTCCTAATTCAGCGAATATGACCCGTGTTGGACGTTGGATGTCACCGAATGAATATAGTAAGATGCTTGAGACAGGGAAAGTGCAGATGTCTAAAGAAAATATAACTCATGTTGCAAATCCAGCTAGCATAGATGCTTTCAAGGCTTCAAAAACAGGAACTCTTTATGTAGAATTTGATGTAGAATCAAGTTATTTAACACAAGGTGGTGAAGCTAATTGGGGAATTATCAATTTTCCAGGCTCTTTACAAGATAGATTGAATCAATTTAAAGGTTTAGAACCAATTGAAGAAATACCTTCCGCAACGAATATTGAAATTATTGGAAAGAAATAATATGGACTTTAATAGAAAAAAACAAATAGTAAAAGATTTTATTATTACCTTGACTAAGGTTCCAGAAGTATTGGTAGAAAATACCGTTGATGAAAAAGATGTGTATAATGTATACATCACGACTTCTTTAGGGGTAGCACAGATATTTATAACGAGCAAAAGTGATTTTGCTCCTTATAAACATATGTTTATCGGGATAGGAAAAATTGAATATAAAGAAATAAAATATTGGTATGATAAAAACGATGACGATGAGATAGAGTTGACAAAGCAGTTGGAATTTATAAAGAATGAATTATTGTAGCTTCAAATAATTCTTAATTATGAGAGCACGAAGCGTTTAGTTCGAGGAAAAAAGTAATAGGATCTTATTTTGACTGGTCTAGCTAACTCTTGTTTTCATGGTGCTGTAGGCGATTGAGCTAGTTATCGAGGACTATGAAAACGCTGGCGATAATGTATCGTTTTCCGTCCTCTCTTTCCTAGCTCCCCGCCCACCTATGGAGCTTCTCTCCATAGGTGTTTTCTACATCACCACTATGCTTTTAAAAGTTGTCATATAAAAGCAAGATAAGGAATAAAACTGCCCTCTATTTACTTTATTTGTAAAAATATAGAAAGATAAATAAAATTTTTATTATGTAGAACATGTTACATCATATACTGATTATCTAAATCAAGTAGAGACCAAGAACAGGCAACCCATTTGCCTACAATGGGGAAGCTCGTGACATCACAGGACTAGATTACCTCAGAACAAGGTATTACGACAGCCAAGTAGGGATTTTCCTTACAGAGGATTCCTATCAAGGTGAGTTGACGGATCCACTCAGTCAGAACCGTTACAGCTATGTTCATAACAATCCAGTCAACTACACCGACCCGAGTGGGCATTTCCGCCAAGCAAGGCGATTCAAACCTGCCAGAAGAGGTGCTAGTCTAGGTGCGACTTTTAGCAGAAGCATGGCTCAGATCGTACGGAGCATTGGAAATACTGTTTTAGATA
>NZ_JBUEQR010000109.1:0-12849 GCF_054968985.1 Streptococcus sp. 1F3
AAAGAGAGAACGAAGTTCGTCCTCTCACGATGTTAGCTTTTCATCAACCCACTACAGTTGACAAAGAGCCACATTGTCTAGCTTCCTTTATTTTTTCAGCTTTTTGATTTTTATAGTCTTTAGTCTATCGGTACAATGGAACTGAGCTCGGGCTAAAAACTGTGTAATACTCTTTAAAAATCAAAAGGATCCTTCGTCAACTTGCCTTGGTGAAGGATCGTTCTACCTTCGGCTTCGATTATTAGGAAATGAGCGATGCTACTCTCATTTCCAACCTTTCACAATTTTTAATTGTGAAAGCTAGTCTACTTTTGATGTTTATTGACTATAAAAAAGAATAGAACAGAAATGGATGGACATACAGTTTACTGGCGGTAGCTAGCTGGCTATTTCCTACATTTCAACTGAACTCTGTGTAAAATAGATAAACTGTTGCTAGCTCTAAAGCTATGGTACACCTTTGCAACCTCTCAAAAGACATCTTCGCAAGTTTTCCTAATTTTACCTTGAGTTCTTGACGGACTTTGTATCGTATTTCTCTTAAAACGAAATGACTATATAGTTGTTTAGTTTACTTTTAGTACTAGGCAACGAGCTGCAGGCTGCTTCAACAGTCTAATGACTGTTGAAGGTTGGAAATCATACTGACGATAGTCAGTAACAATCGTGGAGTACGGCAAAGCGAGTTCCAATCATCTAGAAGATGATTGGAAGTTGGAAATAGAGAAACGGAGTTTCCACAATCGTCGAAGGAATAAAAGTTAAACTAAATGAGTATAAAAGGATGCTCATCTCTTCCCTAGTCCAGATACTGTTTTAAGGTTTCCTTTTCCTCATTCGTCAATCCTCGATAGGCACCCACTGGTAGATCATCTTCCAAGATAAATGCTCCAAACGAAAGGCGCTTCAAATAGGTCACCTTGACCCCATAGGCCAAGAACATCTTCTTAACCTGATGAAATTTTCCTTCAGCAATCTGAACCCTTGCACAACTAGCGCTAGCTGCTCTTGATAAAATGTCTAGCCTAGCAGGCCGGCAAACTGTCCCATCTAAAAAGCGGATGCCTTTCTGGAAAAAGGCAACTGCATCAGGAGCCAGCCTGCCATTAACCTCTACATAATAGACCTTGTCTACGTGGTATTTGGGATGTAGCATTCGAAACCCCAACGGACCATTATTCGTAATGAGTAAAAGCCCCTCCGTATCCCTATCCAGACGTCCAATAGGATAAAGCCCCAAGCGTCTATCCTTTTCTGCAATCAGATCAATCACGGTCTGGTGCTGGGCATCTGACACTGCAGATACCACACCTGCTGGTTTATTGAGCAAGTAGTAGACAGGAGGTTCCAGATCCACCTGTCTACCTGCCACTTCAATTACCTGTAAACCAGGGTCTACAATCTGATTAGTAGCTCTTGCAAGTCTTCCGTCCACCCTTACTTGCTGGGCTTTGAGCAATTTTTTAATCTGATTCCGCGAGCCCAAACCCGCCTTTTCTAAACACTTATCTAACCGCATAGTCTTATTGTACCACATCCAGAAAATGCCCATCATATTAGTCTACAAAAAAGATTGAATCAATTCAGTCCAGATTAAAGAAAAAGTCTATTTCGACTAATGTTCTTTCATCTTTTTTCTTTTGCTAAAAAATAGAAAAACTCTTAGAAACACCGCTATATCAGTATTTTTAAGAGTTACTTCAAGATGATATTCACACTTTGAATTTGCTATTTTTCTGTCGCTTAGAGGGTTTGCCTACGTTCTGAAACCGAATCAATTCAGTCTCTTCTTGCTCCTAATCTTCCAAACGTTCAGCAGCTTCTTCATCTACGATAACATACACATTGGCATGGCGTTGCAAAATACTTGCTGGGACCTCTTCTGTCACTGGTCCTTGAAGCATCTGATACACAGCATCAGCCTTATCTGCCCCATAAGCCATCAAGACGACTGTCTTGGCAGACATGATAGAGGCAATTCCCATGGAAATCGCCTGCGTGGGCACATCTTCTTTCTTTTCAAAGAAGCGACTATTGGCTTCGATGGTAGAAGGTGTTAGATCAACCACCCGTGTCAAACCATCAAACGGAGAGCCAGGCTCATTGAAGCCGATATGTCCATTGCGACCAATTCCTAAAATTTGGACATCAACTGGATACTCTGCTAGCAAGGCATTATAGCGCTCCACTTCTGCCTCCAAGTTCTCAGCTAGACCATTTGGTAAATAGGATACCTTGAACGGCTTCTTATCAAACAAATGCTGATTCATGAAGTAGACATAAGACTGGTCACTTTCGCTACCAAGTCCCACATACTCATCCAAGTTGACGGATACAAGGTCTGAAAAGTCAAGATCACTTGCAACCACTTGCTTATAAAATTCAACCGGAGTTGAACCTGTCGCAAGGCCTAGGACCTTAGCTCCCGCTTTTAATTCTTCTTGTAATAATTCTAGGGCAACAGCCCCCCCTTCAACCTGGTCTTTGACACGAACAACTTTCATGCGAATCTCCTTTGTTTTGTTTTTGGTATATACCATTTCTCTTATTCCATTATAGGGTATCGTCCAATTTTTGTCAAGACCTGACTGCTGATTTATGATATAATAAATGGAACTATTCTCAGAGGAGCTAGAGCGAATGACCCTGCTATTATTGATTCTTTTTCTCGTTGGAATCCTCCTTGATATCCTTGCCTACTTCATGAAGGAAAAGACTTGGATCTGGATTCCTTTATTTGTCTTTGGAAGCCTGCTCATTGCCCTTCCCCTACTTGTATTGATCTATTTCTTACCCCTACCTTCAATGAATTAAGGAGACCCATGAATACTGCCGATTTTAACTTTCATTTACCTGAACACCTCATTGCCCAAGTCCCACTTGAACAGCGTGACGCTTCGCGCCTACTGATACTGGATCACAAAAAACAAACGATGGTGGACGCTCATTTCGATCAGATTATAGAGGAGCTGGAAGCGGGAGATGCCCTCGTGATGAACAATACCCGAGTCCTCCCAGCCCGTCTCTACGGTGAAAAGACCGACACCGGGGGACATGTAGAATTACTGCTTCTCAAAAACACTCAAGGAGACCAATGGGAAGTACTTGCTAAACCAGCCAAACGTCTTAAAGTAGGCACAAGGATTTCCTTTGGCGATGGCCGCCTATCTGCAACCATCGTCCAAGAGTTAGATCACGGTGGACGTATCGTAACATTTACCTACAATGGCATTTTTCTTGAAGTGTTAGAAAGCCTTGGAGAAATGCCTCTCCCGCCCTATATTCATGAAAAACTTGATGACCGCGAACGCTACCAAACCGTCTATGCTAAGGAAAATGGCTCTGCTGCCGCACCGACAGCAGGACTTCATTTCACCCAAGAATTACTGGAAAAAATTGAAGCAAAAGGGGTCAAGCTGGTCTATTTGACCCTCCATGTCGGACTTGGAACTTTCCGCCCTGTATCTGTTGACAATCTAGACGAGCATGAAATGCACTCGGAATTTTATAGCTTATCAGAAGAAGCTGCAGCGACCCTACGAGAAGTCAAGGCTTCTGGTCACCGCATCGTCGCAGTTGGTACTACCTCTATCCGTACCTTAGAGACCATCGGCAATAAATTTGACGGAAATATTGAAGCTGATGCTGGTTGGACCAACATTTTCATCAAACCAGGCTATCAATTTAAGATAGTCGATGCCTTTTCAACTAATTTCCATTTACCAAAATCCACCTTAGTCATGCTGGTATCTGCCTTTGCAGGGCGCTCATTTATCCTTGAAGCCTACCAACACGCCATCGAAAGCGAGTACCGCTTCTTTAGCTTTGGTGATGCTATGTTTATCAAATAAGTAAAAAAGATTAGCCCACGCTAATCTCTTTCTTTTTTAACGAATCACTACTCCCCGTAGTGTCTAGACTTGCTTGTCCTTCTCATCAAAGCCTGCAGAAACACCCTAAATAAGAGATAGGAGAGATGCTAGGACCAAGTCTTTATAAGATGCTATATTCACAAGTAAAGGATTGTTTTTTATCCTATTCTACTTAGCTGCTTGGTACAGTTCGTTTACTTTGGTCCAATTAATGATTTCAAAGAATGCCTTGATGTAATTCGGACGAACATTGCGATAGTTCAAGTAATAAGCATGTTCCCACACATCAAGTGCCAAGATTGGAGTTAAACCATTCATAATGGGTGTATCTTGGTTCGCAGTTGATACAATTTCTAACTTTCCTTCCTTATTGACAACCAAGAAAGCCCAACCTGAACCAAAACGAGTAGTCGCTGCCGTTGTAAACGCTGCTTGGAAGTCTTCAAATGAACCAAATGTCGTTGCGATATCTGCTGCTAGTTCTGCCGGAACCTCTGTTTTTTCTGGTGACAACAACTCCCAGAAAAGAGCATGGTTCAAGTGACCACCACCATTGTTAATTAAGGCTTGACGAATATCTGCTGGAATCTGATCTACATCTGAAAGGAGAGCCACCAAGTCCTCACCAATTTCTGGATGTTTTTCAAGTGCCACATTTGCATTGGCAACGTAAGTTGCATGATGCTTGTCATGATGTAACGTCATGGTTTCCATATCAATATGTGGTTCAAGGGCATCGTAAGCGTATGGTAAATCTGGTAAAATAATTGCCATATTCGGCCTCCTTTAATCTTCTATACTTCTTATTCTACCGCAATTTGAGAGCCTTTTCAATTTTTTTGTCTGATAACTGATCCACACTCTATCTTGAGACAAGATAGTCATTTATAAAACCAGATTCTAACGGGAGGCGCTAGCAATTTTTAACAGGGCGATGTCAAAGAGATAATCCTTGTCAAACTGTCCTTGTTTCATTTGATAGTCCGTCTCAATTAAGACTTGCACTACTTCTTTGAGAAAAGATACTGATAAAGAACGTGAATCCCGCAGGGCAAACTTGACCTGAAAAGGATTGATTTTACGTCCCGTAATGCCTGATAATTCGGTCACCATATGCTGCTCGCTCAAGCCCTCTTTGTATAAGAGCTGGACCTGTAAAAACAAACGAAATTGATTGAGTAAAATAGCTGTTAGCTTAATCTCATCTTCTCCTTGCAGACGCAAATCTCGCACCAAACTTCTGGCTTGATCAATCTTGCCCTGCAGAAGGAGTTGGCTCATATCAAAGAGATTGTCCTGCAAGCTTTTAGGAATAGCCTGTTCAATATCATCTAGACTAATCCGGTCTCTTCCTTTATAAGACTGTAAAAAAGCAAGATTTTTATGGATTTCTGCAAAATCCAGATTGGACTTGACCAAGAGATGGTCCATAACCTTATTGTCCATACTCAGCCCCATTTTCTCAACAGCCTGCATAAAAAACTGTCGAAGTTCCGCTTCTTTGAGATGATTTGCTTCCAAGACCAGACCATCACGTTTCAAGAGTTTGACCAAGCGACGTTTGCTATCGAGCTTTCCTCCAGCAATGACAATGACCCTCGTTGTTTCAACTGGCTGGCTCAAATAATCCTCAAATTTCTTCAATTCCTCATCGCTCAAATAACGTTTTTTACTGGTTGTCACATCGGCAAAATAGTCCAAGATGACAATCTTTTCATCTGAGAAAAAAGGCAGGGATACTAAATCCAGTTCCACTTGAGCGTAGTCTATCTCTGACATATCAAAGTAGGCATAGGTCAAATCACTGCTATCAAAACCAATTTGTTTTAGAAGCGCTTCCTTAGCCAGTTGAAATTGTCCAACATCTTCCCCAGTCAAAACGGTCAGTAGTCCTACATTCTCTTTCTTTATTTTCTGAATCTCATCAATAATGGTCATACTTCCCTCGCATTTCTTCTCCCATTATACCAAAAAAAGAGCCACTAAAGCTCTTTTCACGAGTTTAATACTCAATAAAAATCAGTTGGAAATGAGAGTAGCACCGCTAATTTCCTTATAATCGAAGCCGAAGGTATAACGAGCCTTCACCAAGGCAAGTTGACGAAGTATCCTTTTGATTTTTAAAGAGTATAAAAAAGAAAACAAGAAGAGTAACACGTTCTATCTATAACTACATCACCTCATCTGAATGTGATCTTGATTGAATATAGAAGCGAATAAATGGAAGAGGCGCTTAAGATTTCAGAATCACAATAAAAGACCCCTCCCTTAACTTCTCTTTGCATCTCTATCCCATTTCCAAAAGGAGACTAGAGATTCTTCATTCTCATCTCGGCTTCCATTTTCAAGCGTTGGACTTTCATGGTTGCAGTCCGTGGGATATCTTCATAAGCCATCAAGATTGGTTCCTTAAGCAAAGGCAGATCCGCCACCTGATGCCACCAGGCTTCCCAGTCCATATCTGCACCCTCTACAAGGGCAATAATGGGTTGCGGAGCACCATTAGCATCACGAATAATCACAACTTCTGACAAGAAATCCAACCGATCCAATAGGAAATCTTCCAAGGCAAGATTACTATCGATTGACTCTATCACATCGACCTGACGGTCTTTCAACAGCAGGGTGCCTTCCTCGGTCATACAGCCATAATCGCCACTATCCCACCAGTCCCCATAAACATTTTCCTGGAAACGAGCGTCCTCCTTATAATACGTCACTGCTCTTCCCCTTGATAGGAGTTGAATATGACCATTTTGACCAGCTGGCAGGGGCTGACCATTTTCATCTGTAATTTGTGCCTTTGTATACCCTTTAAGACCAACCCCCATATCGCGACCACTTGTCTGACCAAGGGTTTCTAGACGGTGGTACTTCAAAATCATCGGTCCACATTCACTCTGACCATATACCTGCATAAAGACTGGATTATTTGCCTTAGAAGCCTCTAAAAAAGCCCGCAAGGTCCCGATATTGATAGCATCAAAAGTGGAGTGATAGTAACGGATACTTGAAAAAATCGATGGATTTTTCTTTGCCAGTTGCGCCCATTGCACAAAATGATTAGGATGGGTTTCAAGCGCCATTGGTCTGTAGTGTTCCAAACTCTTTGTGAGGTCTTGGGCTTTAGCAGACGACAAGGGGAGCAAGGGAAAGCCAAGTCCAATAGCAGAAGAAACCCCAATATTGTAGCGTGAGTGAACGGGAGAAATGTGGAAAGCCAGTAACTGTCGTTCACTCATCTTTTCAAAAATAGTCTGTTGCCATGCCACGCGCCAGCCCATGGTCTGCGCTGTGTGACAGATTAACTTAGGAATCCCTGTCGTTCCAGAGGTATGGGTCATATACTGGATAACATCTTCAGGAAGCAAGTTTTCAGCAACAGGATTAGCAGGCAATGCCAACAATTCTGTAATTGCCAGTGTCGTCACCAGATCCTTACGCTCCATTGCCGCCACGCGCCCTGCAGTCTCCTCATCAAAAACGATAAAGGAATGCTCTAAGCGCTCAGCAAAGACATCTATAGTACTAGCTGGCAAGTGATAAGAGGGCATTACCGGAATGGCCCCCAAGGCTGTTGCAGCAACTGCTAGTAAATAGGTATCAAATGCAGGGCTTTTATAAAACATGACCTTATCCCCATATGACACTCCCCAAGCCGCTAACTGGTAAGCCCTTTGTTGGATCGCAGCAAAAACTTGTGCATAGGTAGTTTCAAGCCCTAATTCAGGAAAAGACGGATAAGGCTGATCAAAGACAATGGCAACTTCTGGAAACCGCTCTGCTGCTTCCTTAAATTGACGATATAAATTTAATGGTTGATAGGAAATCATCTTACATTCCTAACCTTTCTAAGTTTGTGAAAAACAAAACATACTGATAACCATTATACCATGTTGAAATCTCTTCCACAAATGGGAACAAAGAAAGATTAGAAAACCACTAGAATATTGAGTATTATACAGACCATCAAGAAAGCTCCTCAGTCAACTCGAGCGACTATCTCACCGTCTCAATCCTCCACTTCTTCCAGCCTCTAAAACGGATAGCCCCTTGTTGGTCTGTCCGAAATACCTGTATCTGCCGTTCTTGAAAACGCTCCAAGGTTTCCTGATGAGGGTGCCTATAACGGTTGTCTTTCCCCACTGAAATCAAAGCAATCCTTGGGGAAATAGCGTCCAAAAATGCTGGAGAAGAAGAGCTTTTTGAGCCATGATGCCCTACCTTTAACACATCGACAGACAACTGGGGATACCCTTTTATCAACTCCAACTCGCCATCTTCCAAATCCCCTGTAAATAGAAAACGAGTCTGCAATAATTCACCATATAGCACAACTGAAGTATTATTGACCTCTTTTTCCTGCTGATAAGGATAAAGTACCTGTAAAAAACCGTCACATATGGGAATCTTATCTCCTATTTTTACTAGCTGGGATCGCCTCTTTATCTTATTGATGCTCTTCATTAGCTCGGGACTAGTAGCGCTTTCTTCAGAAATATAAATCTTGCCAATATCCACTTCTCTAGCCACTTCTACCAAATCCCCTATATGATCCGCATGGGCATGGGTCAGAATCACGTAATCAATCCTATCGACACCCCGGCTATGAAGATAAGGAATCAGGGTTCGTTCTGCATTTGCTTGACTTGTCTTTTGTTGCCAAACTTCCTGCCAAGCACCACTAACTCTACCACCCACATCAATCAAAACAGTCCGCCCTCTCATATCCCTCAGAAAAATACTATCTCCCTGTCCAACATCCACTACTGTTACCTCGTTCTCCAAGGGATACTTGGTCATAAAAATCAGCAAAAAGACTAAACTAATGAGCCCCAGACGCCATTTCCAATTCTGATACAGGTCATACATCAAAAGTACCGCAAACATCAAGACAAGGAGGCCTATCACTGTCGGTTTCCCAAAAATTAAGGGTTTTAATCCCAAATCTACTACCCACTGAATGCAGGCTTCTAACCACACAAAAAGAACATTAACCTGCGTGAGTTTTATCAATGGAGAAAGAAGAAAGATAAGGCTCAAACCAGGCAACAAAACAACATCAAAAAGAAAAGAAAAAAGAACGGTCAAGGGAATGGACAAGGGTTGAAAACCATAAAAATAATAAATGAAGAACGGGAACATGCCGAGCGAAATGATCAAACTTTCTACAAGCACTCTCTTATAAGACAGCAAGTTTTCAAAATCGAAAACAGTCAGTAAAAAGGCATAGGCAAAGCTCAAGACACCTCCTACAGTTAATAAAAAATGGGGCATCAGTAGAAAAGAAAGGATAAGGGTACAAGCCATATTATCCAGCTTACTCATTCCCTTATTGGCAAAAAATTGTTGTAAAAGGGAACGGTTGACTGAGACAGAAAACCCTGTCACCCCTGCATACAGAAAGGAAAAGGGGACTTGTAGCCAATCTACGATTTCCTTTCTTACTCCAAAGCGTAAGAAAAGAAAGCGGAAACGATCTACAAAAAAGCCGACCTGCATACCAGAAAGCGCAAATAAATGAATGATGCCTAGGCTCGAATACAGGTCACTCATCTGCTCAAATTCCTTGTCCAACTCTCCAAATAAGAGCCCTGTCATATAGTGTCGCATTGGATTTGGAAAATGATCCTTAATGTATACCAAGAACCTTCGCCGAAGCAGGGAGACCCAATCCAAAGGATTCCATGAGACCTGCTCTTGAATCTTCTTAATCTGACGAATCGTGACTATCCGATAAATTCCCTGCGTCCTCAGATAATCTCGATAGTCAAAACCCTTAAAATTTCGCTGGCTGTCTGGAGTGGACACTGTCGCTACCACCTCGAAACTCACCAAACTTGATAGGTTTTTGAAATAAGCCTGCTCCTCTTGACTTTTTAATTGATAAAAAACAAGGTACTGATATCCTGACGATGTCGCACGAAATGAGAGGCGATCACCATTGACTTGAATGGTATCTGGTTTGATATATAAATGGTGAATGTCTTCCGGAGTAGAGGCATCGTCCATTACCATTTTCATCTGTTGCAAGCCAAACAGGATCGAAAAACAGACTACAATAGGGATAAGCTTGCAAGTCTTTCTCCTGCCCTGCTGGACATAAAAAAGAGTAAACATTCCCACCAGCATCACAACAGACAAGAAAGACATGCGGTATATAGCAAAGTAGAGAGCTACTAATAAGACCGCTAAATGAATAAGAGAAAGAGGAAGAACTTTACTCAACTGTGACATAGGGACGAATCTTCTCCAAACTCTTATTCCCAATTCCAGCTACTCCCTTCAGATCGTCAACCGATTGAAAATATCCCCTACTCTCACGATAGGCAATAATATCTGCTGCACGCTTAGCACCGATACCTGAGATGGTTTGTAATTCTGCTTCTGTTGCAGTATTGAGATTCACCAGATCTGCTTTTTCTCCCCCAGCTCCACCTGTCTCAACTCTAGTTGTAGCAGGTACAACAGATATAGCCTCCTCCTTGGTCGCTACATAAATCACCCCCTCATCGCTCACCTTCTGGGCTAGATTGATAGACTTAGAATCAGCCTCCTCTGTCAAGCCACCCGCAGCCTCCACTGCATCATAGATACGACTACCTACCGCTAGATAATAAATCCCTGGTTTCTTGACTGCTCCCTTGACATCAACCATCAAATCCTCTAGGGGCTGTGTACTAGAGGAGGACTCTACCACCTGCTCGCTCCTATCTACTAAAGGTGCTAATTCTGTCGTAGTCACTGCTTCCTCCGTCTGCTCTCTCAGAAACAGGAAAAGAAAAGTCATCAATAGCACAAGACCACCCACCACTAGCACAAGTAAAAATCGATACTTATGCAAAAACTGTATCCATTTTTCAGACATATTTTTACCTCCACCTATTTATTCGTAAAAACGATCAAAAAACTCGTACAAGACGAGTTTTTGGGGATTTATTTGTCTAAATTGGTATCTGGTTGCCAAACGAAACTTGCAAGATAGCTAAAAAGATAGGTCAAACCTAGGACAAGCACGACAAGAACCAAGACTGGTAGGCGGTAGATAAAGGTCCAGTAGCCCTTGCGTTTCTTGCCTATCTGGGCAGAGCGGGCAAGGTCGTCCAAACGATTGAACTCTGACTCAATGCGATGGGTTACTTCTGCGATTCCTGCTTCATCTAGACGTTTAATATCGGAAATATCAATAGGGTTTCCAAAGGCAACGTCAATGCGATCGCCCAAGAGTAGATGTTTTAATTTCATCGGTCCAATATAGGTAGCAGGCATAATTTTCACTTTAGCTGTCTTAGCAATAACAGCCACACCCCCCTTTAATTCACTGGAATGGCGGCTTCCTGACGGAAACATGACCAGAGAACGATTGCTTTTTTTCAGCATGTTAACGGGGTATTTTATAGCAGCAGTTCCTGGATTTTCACGATCAATTGGAAAGGCACCACACTTGCTAATCCACCAACCAAATCCACGATCCTTGAACAATTCTTTTTTAGCCATAAAAATAAACTGCTTGGGTGCTGAGGCATATCCTAAAAAGACTGGATCCCAGAAAGTTCTATGTGGCGCGACAAGGATATAATTCTCATCTTGCGGTAAGATTTTCTCCCTGTCATGATAATGGATATTGCCATTAACCGCCCATAGTAAAAAGACTAATAAACTTCGTAAGTAGGAATAAAACATTGCACTCTCCTTTGCTGATTTCCCTCCTATTATACCATATTTTAGGAACTGACAAAGTTTTTTCATCTGCCGTAACAATATGCTATAATAGATGTATGAACAAGCCAAGATTACAAACAGGAGAAAGAATCGACCAACTCTTTTCTACCGATGTCAAAATTATTCAAAACAAAGAAGTCTTTAGCTACTCTATTGATAGTGTCCTTTTATCTCGTTTTCCAAAATTGCCCCAAAAAGGACTTATTGTAGACCTATGTAGTGGAAATGGGGCAGTTGGTCTCTTTGCTTCTACTCAAACTCAGGCAAAGATTATCCTCATTGAGCTCCAAGAACGGTTGGCAGAGATGGCAAAACGCTCCATTATTCTCAATCAATTAGAGGAACAGGTAGAGATGGTTCACGATGATCTCAAACACCTGCTCCTTTATGTTCCGCGTTCACAGGTGGATTTGATTCTCTGCAATCCTCCTTACTTCAAGGTTGAACAACAACCAAACCTGAAAGCTAGTGAGCATTATTTATTGGCTCGCCACGAAATCACCACCAATCTGGAAGACATTTGTGAGATCAGCCGGCATGCACTCAAATCAAATGGTCGCTTAGCCATGGTCCATCGACCAGAACGCCTCCTTGAAATAATTGATACGATGAAAGCCCACAACCTAGCTCCCAAACGACTTCAATTTATCCATCCAAAAGCCAATAAAGCTGCCAATATGCTCTTAATTGAAGCCATTAAAGACGGTTCCTTGGAGGGCTTGAAGATTCTACCACCCCTAGTCGTTCACCAAGAAAATGGGAAATATACAAAAGAAATCGAGGAGATTTACTTTGGAAAAGGATAGGCATTACATGTACGTGCTCCGATGTGCAGATGATAGTCTCTACACTGGTTATACGAATGACCTCAACAAAAGGATTGCCACCCACAATAGGGGGAGAGGGGCCAAATACACCCGCCCTCAGAGCCGCAGACCTGTTGAACTTCTCTACCATGAAACCTTCCCCGATAAATCGAGCGCCATGTCCGCCGAAGCCACCTTCAAACACAAGACACGCCAGAAAAAACTGGATTATATCGCAGAAAACCTCACTCCCCATAATGAACGGCTCCCTATCAAGTAGACAGTCAAATAATAAAAGATATTAAGCAACCTGATTCCTGAATTCCCAAGGAGTTAGGTTGTTTAATTTAGTTTGATAACGTTGTGTATTGTATAGTCATTTCGCTTTAAAAAACATTATTCAGACATTCTGTCACCGAGTTATATTTTGGTAGTAACTCCATGACTTT
>NZ_JBUEQR010000110.1:0-5326 GCF_054968985.1 Streptococcus sp. 1F3
AAAGAGAGAACGAAGTTCGTCCTCTCACGATGTTAGCTTTTCATCAACCCACTACAGTTGACAAAGAGCCATAATAGATGAGTCCATTTCGCGACTACAGCTGCTTACATCTCATTGAAATCCCAGACATCATCCACCCATCCTTGGTAGAAGTCGGGCTCGTGACAGACCATGAGGATAGAACCTTTGTAGGCTTGAAGGGCACGCTTCAATTCCTCCTTGGCATCAACATCTAAGTGGTTGGTCGGCTCATCTAGGATTAAGACATTATTCTCCCGATTCATCAAGAGACAGAAACGCACCTTTGCCTGCTCGCCTCCAGATAAGACCTGAATTTGACTTTCGATATGCTTTGAAGTCAGACCACAGCGAGCCAAGGCTGCACGAATCTCCGCCTGATTGAGGGCAGGAAAGGCATCCCAGACAGCTTCAAGTGGGGTCTGTCGATTAGCCCCAGCTACTTCCTGCTCAAAGTAGCCAATTTCCAGATATTCCCCTTGCTCGACTTGTCCACTTAGAGATGGAATAAGACCTAGTAAACTTTTTAATAGGGTTGATTTTCCAATCCCGTTAGCTCCGATAATAGCAATCTTCTTATGACGCTCAAAAGTAAGGTTTAAGGGCTTGCGATTGAGGACGCGATCATAGCCTATTTCTAGGTCCGTGGTTTGGAAGATAAAGCGGCTCGGTGTTCTCGCCATTTTAAAGTCAAAAGACGGCTTTGGCTTTTCTGCCTGTAACTCAATGATGTCCATCTTATCCAACTTTTTCTGACGAGACATGGCCATATTCCGGGTTGCCACCCGTGCCTTATTGCGATTGACAAAATCTTTCAAATCAGCAATTTCTTTTTGTTGTCGCTCATAGGCTGCTTCTAGCTGGGCACGCTTCATAGCATGAACTTCTTGGAATTGTTCATAGTCACCTGTATAACGGGTCAACTGCTGATTTTCCACATGATAGACAATGTTAATCACATCATTCAAGAAAGGAATATCGTGAGAAATCAAGACAAAGGCATTTTCATAGTTCTGCAAATAGCGCTTCAACCATTCGATATGCTCAGCATCTAGGTAGTTGGTCGGCTCATCCAGTAACAAAATATCGGGTTTTTCTAACAAAAGCTTGGCTAATAAAATCTTGGTCCGCTGACCTCCTGACAATTCGGTCACATCACTATCCATTCCAAAATCCATGACCCCTAAGGCACGAGCCACCTCGTCAATCTTGGCATCTAGGGTATAAAAATCACGGCTTTCCAAACGGTCTTGGAGTTCCCCTACTTCTTCCATGAGGGCATCCATATCCGCTCCCTCATCTGCCATAGACATATAGATCTCGTTGATTCTCTCTTCTGTCTTAAAGAGCTCATCAAAGGCAGTCCGCAAAACATCGCGAACGGATTGTCCCTTTTCTAGTTTGGCATGTTGATCCAAGTAGCCTGCTGTCACATAGCGTGACCATTCCACCTTTCCTTCATCTGGTTGTAGTTGTCCTGTCACAATAGACATAAAGGTTGACTTCCCCTCACCATTTGCCCCGACTAAACCGATATGCTCTCCCTTTAGTAAACGAAAGGATACATTTTCAAAAATGGCACGATCTCCAAAACCATGGCTTAAATTTTTTACTTCTAAAATACTCATCTCATTCCTCATAAGAAAGGGTGGTTGCCCACCCTCTTTTTCTAATTCTTTGTGAAAAATTTATCTGCATATTCAGCAGAAATCTCTGGATAGTGCTCACGGGTCACTGCGATAAATTCTCTTAGATAAGCCGTTTGAAGCCATCGGAAAGCATACAGGATTCCGATAAATAAAGCCCCCGTCAATAGGAGAATCGTCACTGAAGCATTGCCCGTTTTTAGCGCTGAAACAAGCTGCATCAAGAGGAGCAAAGCAAATAAAATAGGAATGGCTATTTTTAAACGTTTTGTCCGTAAGTCTTCTGTTTGTCGATCCTTTTTCAGTTCTTGAAGGAGGCTTTCTGCAATTTCACGAACCTCCTCCTCAGCAAGTAGTCCTTTTTTTAATTCTTTATGGAGCTTACCATTCAAATGTTTCCTATAAATACTAAAAAATATCACTTTTTACTCCACTCCAATCTCTGCTCTAACCACATCCGCGATAGTATCTACATAATAGTCTACTTCTGCATCAGTTGGTGCTTCTGCCATGACACGTAAAAGGGGCTCTGTTCCACTTGGACGAACGAGAATACGTCCATTTCCAGCCATTTCATTTTCCATTTCTGTAATAATAGCAGCTATGGCTTCCACTTCCATCGCCTTATCTTTCATGCTATTTTCAACACGAATGTTCACTAATTTTTGTGGGTAGATGCTCACTTCACTAGCTAATTCCGATAGGGATTTGCCCGTTTCTTTCATGATTTTCGTCAACTGAACAGCCGTCAACTGTCCATCCCCTGTTGTATTATAATCCATCAGGATAACATGACCTGATTGCTCACCACCAAGATTGTAGCCTGACTTGCGCATTTCTTCGACCACATAGCGATCCCCAACAGCTGTTACTGCCTTATCAATACCTTCCCTGTCCAATGCCTTGTGGAAACCAAGATTGGACATGACTGTTGTGACAATCGTGTTTTGCGCCAATACCCCAAGGTCTGCCAGATATTTCCCGATGATATACATGATACGGTCACCATCGACTAAAGCCCCTGTTTCATCCACAGCGATCAAACGATCACTATCCCCATCAAAGGCTAGTCCAATCTGACTTCCAGTTTTTTTGACCAATTCTTGCAAGGCTTCTGGATGGGTAGAACCTACATTCTCATTGATATTTAAGCCATCTGGTTTTTCTGCCATAACTGTTAATTGGGCTCCCAAATCTGCAAACACTTGACGGGCCGAAGTACTGGCTGCACCATTTGCAGTATCTAGGGCTACTTTCATACCATCCAAGTCAAGACCAGTTGAAACAAGGAATTGCTGGTATTTTCGAAGCCCTTCTGGATAATCTACCACATCTCCTAATCCCTGTGCTGATGGACGTGGTAGGCTATCTTCTTGCGCATCAAGTAAGGCTTCAATCTCTGCTTCCAAATCATCGTCTAACTTAAAGCCATTGCCTGCAAAGAATTTAATCCCATTATCCTGAGCAGGGTTATGGCTAGCCGAAATCATGACCCCTGCACTTGCTTTTTCAGTACGAACAAGGTAAGCCACACCAGGCGTTGCAATCACTCCTAATTTATAAACGTGGATCCCCGCAGACAGTAGCCCCGCTACCAAGGCAGCCTCTAGCATCTGACCTGAAATGCGTGTATCACGCCCGACAAATACACGTGGTGTATCCGTTTCATGCTGACTAAGGACATAACCTCCAAAACGTCCTAGCTTAAAGGCTAATTCTGGTGTCAGTTCAATATTAGCTTCTCCACGAACACCATCTGTTCCAAAATATTTTCCCATTGTTTCCTAACTCTCTTTCTTATTTGGTTTTGGAAATAGTCGCCTGCAAGGTCGCACCATCTTGCGATAGGACGACAGGCAAGACATTTCCCTGACTATCAACAGCTTGTAGGGTGGCTGTTCCACTATAGTTTGTACTTAAATTACTAGCATCTGGTACCACAGCTTCCACACGATCGACATGTGCCATCGTATCCTCATCAGTTGTGACTTTTACGGAAGACACATTAACCGTAATTTTTCCTAAGCTATAGCCCTCTGCTAACTGGTTATTGGTAATCACTCCTTGAACACCGTAGGTCTTGCTAACTTTTTTACCAATTTTTACAGTGACTGTATCAGGAACCAATTTTGCCTTGACCCCTGTCGGTAAGTTAGAGGCAACCAACTCGACAGCATGAGTTCCAGCGGTCACAGTATTTAAATCTGCGGTCACCTCAAATGTCCGCGTTGCCTCATCTGTCTCCCTTTGTAAAATCACTCGGTTTGAAGCAGTCAATGAAACTGTCACGGTAGGAGAAAAGCCTGATATAAAATAGTTTTCACTGTCATACTTCACATCGATCGGCACATTCGTAATCGTATGGGTATAGGTTTCTGATTCGGTCACCTTCTTCGTCGTATTGGCTGTTGTAATCGAATTTTTATAGTTGGTTGTTGTTGCATAAAAAAATAATACAAGGGCAATAACAGCTGATAGAAGTAAATGTCCTACTTTTTTTAGTCTATTCTGCATTTATTTTACCTCCTAGGCGTTCTAACCAACTTCTCTTTTTCACGTCATCAGGGGTAAATATGGTCCTAAGCTCACTTTCAAATTCTTCTAAGCTAAGACCATGCTTGAAAAGCCCGTTATAGGCAACTGAGATGCTCCCGGTTTCTTCTGAAACAATAAAGACAAAAGCATCTGACACTTCTGCCAAACCGATTGCAGCCCTGTGTCTTGTCCCAAATTCTTTGGAAATCCCTGCACTTTCTGTTAGCGGAAAATAAGCACAAGATACTGCAATCTTATCTTCTTGGATAATGACTGCACCATCATGAAGCGGAGTATTGGGGATAAAAATGTTAATCAGCAATTCACTTGAAATATTCGCATCAAGCGGGATGCCAGTTGAACAGTATTCCCGTAAGGTCTGGGTACGCTCCACTGCGACCAAGGCACCAATTTTTCGAGGAGCCATGTAAGCAGCTGCCTTAATAAAGGCTTGGATAATCGCTTCTTCTGAGCTCAATTCGATTCGTGTAAATAATTGGGTTGTCCGCCCAAGCTTTTCCAAACTGCTCCTAATCTCGGGGGCAAAAATCACCACACCTGCGATGACCCCATAGGTAATAACCTGATTCATCAACCAAGAAATAGTCTGCAAACCCAATAAACTTGCAATAAGCTGGAAGAATAAAAAGAGGAAGACCCCACGAACTAAGGTCATAATTTTAGTGCCTGCTAAGGCCTTACTAAAGCGATAGATGAGATAGCTGACCAGTGTAATATCAACGAGGTGCATCAAGGCAGTCCAAAGACTGACTGACAAACTGGACCAGTAATTGACATCAAATAATTGACTATAATTGAGCATCCACTTCACATACTTTCTATTTCTTGCTAGACATATTATATCATACTTGGGACAAATTTTCCTAAAAGACTATTCAAACACCCGCCATACATTTAGAAATAGGAGGGCTATTCCAAATTGCTTCTTTACCCTTGGTGGCTAAAAAAACTCCCCATTCTTCCCGAGTTCTCAGCACATATTTCTCAATAGACTAAAATGGCTTTTCCTTTCAGGATGGTCACGCCAAACGCATGAAACTGAAATAGTTTCAGAAAAGGTATGTAAGCGATCTTATCATAGCGCCCAGTGCCTAAAAAGTGGTATC
>NZ_JBUEQR010000111.1:0-732 GCF_054968985.1 Streptococcus sp. 1F3
TTGAAAACTTTAAAAAACGCATTTTGATTGCTTTAAACGTAAAGAAAGAGAGAACGAAGTTCGTCCTCTCACGATGTTAGCTTTTCATCAACCCACTACAGTTGACAAAGAGCCTGTAAAGAAAAAAGACAGACAGTCCTGTGTGATGTACATGCAATCACCTTGGATCTGTCTGTCTTTTTTGCTATCGGTTGGTTTTCGCCAGATTAACGACGAAGACCTAATGAATGAATCAATTCGCGGTAACGGTTAACGTCTGTCTTACGCAAGTAAGCCAACAAGTTACGACGGCGACCAATTTTTTTCATCAATCCACGGTAAGTTGCGTGGTCTTTTTTATGTTGTTTGATGTGATCATTCAAGTGGTTGATTTCCCAAGTAAGCACTGCGACTTGTACTTCAACTGAACCTGTATCACCTTCATGGCGAGCGTATTGTGCCATGATTTCATTTTTTTTCTCTTTTGAGATTGCCATGAGTATTTCTCCTTTGTATTTGAGCCAAATCCGAGTAACAGGTTGGCAACCCGTGACCAAGAAAGGCTAATTCTTGTCTCTAGGACCTCATTATTCTATCAATCTTTTCTCACTTTGTCAACTATTTCTGCACTTCACGCACGTCAAACGCATGAACGTTTTCTTATATCACTTTGTTTATTAAGCACTTTTTTTGAAGCAAGGATGGCTCATTTTCATCTTCCTCTCCCCTTATCTTCTATCTCTAAAACCTAAT
>NZ_JBUEQR010000112.1:0-15661 GCF_054968985.1 Streptococcus sp. 1F3
TATGGGACTTTTTTTCTATACTCAAAAAGGCTCCATAATCTCTACAGTGGATTTACCCACTACAGAAATTATAGAGCCCAAAAAAAGCCAGGTAGGTACCCTAGCTCCTCTGCTATTTTACTCTTAGTACTTGCTCTCCTAATTAGAAAATAGGGCTTGCAACAGATGGAAAGTTGGAAATCAAGAAAAGTCTTTCTCCAACCTCCCAAGCCATAAAGAGCCACAGATGTTTCGGCTTTCGCCAATTACAGCTGTGACTACTTTTCGGTATAAACAAAATAACGATAAAATCAATGTCTGAAATGTCTCACACCTGTAAAGACCATGGTGAGACCATATTTATCTGCCATGTCAATGGATTCTTGGTCGCGGACAGAGCCACCAGGTTGAATAATAGCCTTGATACCTGCAGCAGCAATTTCTTCAACATTATCTGCAAATGGGAAGAAAGCATCGCTTGCAAGAACCGCTCCCTCCAACCGATCCTTTGCCTGCTCAATAGCAATTTTAACAGAAGCCACACGGTTGGTTTGACCTGGTCCAACTCCTAGGGTCATATGGTCATTTGCAATCAAGATTCCATTTGATTTGACGTACTTAATCGCCTTCCAAGCAAACTCAAGTGCGATGACCTCCTGTTCATTTGGTTGGCGCTTCGTCACCACTTGCCAGTCTGCTGGATCTTCCTTGATCACATCTTGGTTTTGCACCAGCATTCCACCAACCACACCTGTGTATTCTGCTTCTGCTTCGCTTGCCTCCTGTGCATCAAATGGCAATTCTAGAATCCGTAGGTTCTTCTTTTTATTGGTCAAAATAGCTAGTGCTTCTGCCGAGTAGCTCGGTGCAATGATGATTTCTAGGAAAATAGGGTGCATTTTCTCAGCCGTTGCTACATCAACCTCACGGTTTAGGACGACAATCCCTCCAAAAATGGAAACGGGATCAGCAGCATAAGCATAATCCCAGGCTGTTTCAATATCATCTGCCTGCCCAATCCCGCATGGATTCATATGTTTCAAGGCAACAACTGTTGGACGCTCCTTAAAATCACGAACAATCCGAATCGCCGCATCAGCATCACGAATATTATTAAAGGAAAGCTCCTTACCATTCAGTTGCTTCGCTGAGGCAATCGAATAGGCTGTTGGAATGGCTGTTTGATAAAAATCCGCATCCTGCTGTGGATTTTCCCCGTAGCGCATGGTCTGATGCAGATCATAAGTTAGGGTCAACTTCTCTGGCTTGGTTTCTCCCACTTGGTCTGTAAAGTAGGCTGCAATAAGAGCATCGTAAGCAGCCGTATGGCGGAAGACCTTAGCTGCTAGACGCTTACGTGTAGCATAAGTGGTCTCCCCACCTGCCTTAAGCTCATCAACCACTACTGCATAGTCTGCTGGATCTACTACAACTGTTACGCTCGCATGGTTCTTTGCTGCCGAACGGAGCATAGACGGACCACCGATATCGATATTTTCTACCGCCAAATCATAGGTAACATCTGGACGAAGAATCGTCTCCTTAAAAGGATAAAGATTTACAACAACCAAATCAATCAAGTCAATCGCATGGTCATGTGCCGCTGCTAAATGGCTATCTAGGTCACGACGAGCCAATAGCCCTCCGTGAATCTTAGGGTGCAGGGTCTTGACCCGTCCGTCCATCATCTCAGGAAAGCCTGTCACGTCATCAATCGCAATGGTCTCAACCCCTGCAAGATCAAGAGCAGTCTTCGTACCACCTGTTGAGATAATCTCCCAACCAAGGGCTTTCAATTCTTGGGCAAACTCTACAATGCCCGCCTTATCAGATACGCTGATTAGTGCGCGTTTTGTCATGATTTCTCCTTATATTTCTGGTTTACAACCATTTCTTCTTCACTGATACTGACTAAATATCTAGTCTTCCTCTTCCTAAAAATGACTGAAATAGCAAAGTCAGACAAGTATTTCTTGGAACTAATAGTCTACTCCACATATTGGAAAGCTCAAAAGTCAGAGGATTTCCAATTTCATGAAACACCAAGCAGTCGCCGGGTAAATATTTCTCGGTCATCTTGACCAAACATGGTAAATCCTAGCGATTGTAGTAAGTTCCACATTTTCTGATTCCCCTTAACAACATCTGCCCGAATCACACGATAGTTTCCGAGAGCTTCCGCTTGATTTATGAAGGCTAAGACAGCAGATTTTCCATAGCCATTTCCCTGCTGATGTTCATCGATCATCAAACGCCAAATCGTGTAGCAAGATTCTTCTTCATCTACATCAATCAAGGCAAAACCGACTACTTCATCTGCAATATAGATAGCATAGGGAAACACATCTCCATTTTCCCGATAAAGCCAACAATCCGCAAGTGAGCGAAGATTAGAAGCTACAAACTGCTTATCTTTGTCTGCCACAGTCAAATCGATAACCTGCGTGAAATTTTCTTCATCAACCAATCTTAATGTAAGCATTTGGTGTCTCCTATTTTCTGTATGGAATTCATCCACCCGATAAACCTGCGATACCGATTGAATTTACAAACGAGTGAGCAAATCTCTTATGACTTCCGGATAGAGCTGGTACTCCGCTTCATGGATTCGAGCTTCAAACGTTTCGAGAGTGTCCTCTAGTAAGCGAGGTACACGAACCTGCTTGATAATCTGACCAGTATCAATACCTGAATCCACCCAATGAACTGTCACACCACTTTGAGAAACACCTGCCTCCCACGCATCTTCAATCCCATGAGCTCCTGGAAATTCAGGCAAATAGGCTGGATGAATATTGATGATTCGACCTTCATAAGCAGAGAGTAAGGTTGGACTGACGATTTTCATATAGCCTGCTAGAACCACGAGATCAACCGCATGCCTCTCTAACAGCTCCACAATTCCAGCTTCATAGGCTGCCTTATTGTCAAATTCTTTGAGTTCAAAGGCGTAGGTCGTCACACCTAGATTTTTAGCTCGCTCCAGTACATAGGCCTCTCGATGGTCCGAAAAGACAAATTCAACAGGAAATTGATCAGCTATCACTTGAAAATTAGACCCATTTCCTGAGGCAAAAACGGCTATCTTCTTCATTTGAATACCACGCTTTGACCTGTTTTTTCAATCATACGACCAATTTCATAGACTTCTTCGTCTAAAAGTTCCTTGATGCGTTCCACATCTTCTGCTGCGACTGCTAGAACCATGCCAAGTCCCATATTGAAAATTTCAAACATTTCAGCATGAGGAATCTCCCCATATTTCTCCAATGCTTTGAAAATGGGCAAGACTGGTATCTGGTCTTCATCAATCTCGGCAGCCAATTCAGAACCAAACATTCGCGGAATATTTTCAATGAAGCCCCCACCGGTGATATGGGCAATTCCATGTACCAACTTTTCCTTGATGAGGGGAAGTAAGGCTTTGACATAGATACGTGTTGGTTCAAGTAACACCTCCTTGAGGGGCTGACCACCTAATTCAGGTAGGACTTCATCTCCTGTATACTCTGCAAAGACACGGCGGACAAGAGAGTACCCATTCGAATGAATCCCACTCGAAGCAAGCCCCAGTAGAACATCGCCAGCCTGAACCTTTGAGCCGTCAATAATCTGAGATTTCTCTGCGATACCAACTGCAAAACCTGCCAAATCATAGTCATCTTCACCATACATACCAGGCATTTCCGCAGTCTCACCACCAATCAGAGCAGCCCCAGCCTGAACACAGCCCTCTGCTACCCCAGCAACAACTTGCTCCAGTTTTTCTGGAACATTCTTACCAGTCGCTACATAGTCAAGAAAGTAGAGAGGTTCTGCACCTGCTGCAACGATATCATTGACACACATGGCTACGCAATCCTGACCAATCGTATCATGCTTATCGTATTTAATAGCCAACATCAACTTGGTTCCAACACCATCTGTACCTGAAATCAAGACAGGCTCTTTTATACCAGTAGTTGTAAGGTCAAACATTCCACCAAAACCACCGAGAGCTCCCATCACACCCAGGCGTTCGGTGCGTGCCACATGTTTTTTGATCCGTTCAACAACTTCATAGCCCGCCTCCACATCAACACCTGATTGAGCATAAGCATTTTTTGTCATAATCTTTTTCCTTTTCTTTTACTTATCAAAAACGATGTTTAAAATTGCAGATGTTATCTGAAAAACCAATCCAGCCTCTCACTTGTCGTTACCGATCAGCCATGACCATCTGCAATTTTTCTACCATCATTTCCACCTTTGATATTGACAAGCCTAGCAATAGCGTCCATATACTGTCAACACTCTGCTTCTATTGCTTGTGACGTCGCAAAGCTATTTAACATGATCAATATGAAAGCTAATTTTCTCTTCCAAACTCTTCAAATAAGCTTCTTCATAATCATAAAGTGGTGTTGGGTATTTCCCATCAAAGTAAGCGACGCATAAGCCACCATTTGGAGCATCAGTATCTAGCCCAATCGAATCAATCAACCCTTCTAAGGATAGATAGGTCAAACTATCTGCCCCGATAATCTCGCACACTTCATCTGCTGTATGATTGGCTGAAATCAATTCCCGACGGGTTTGAATGTCAATGCCATAAAAACATGGGTATTTCAACTCTGGGCTACCAATTGCCACATGAACCTCTGCTGCTCCTGCTTCTTTCAAAAGCTGAACAATACGACGCGAAGTGGTTCCACGGACGATGGAATCATCAATCATAACCACGCGCTTGCCCTTGACCACACTCGAAACAGCTGATAGTTTCATCCGAACTCCTTGCTCACGGAGTTCTTGAGTAGGTTGGATAAAGGTCCGTTGGGTATATTGGTTTTTTACCAACCCCATTTCATTAGGGAGACCAGACTCTTCCGCAAAGCCCATCGCAGCTGATAACGAGGAATTAGGAACTCCGACAACAATATCTGCCTGATGCTTAAATTCTCTAGCCAAACGCCGTCCCATATTCTTACGTGCTGTATGAACATTGATTCCTGCAATATCAGAGTCAGGACGGGCAAAATAAACATACTCCATAGAGCAGATAGCCAGCTGGGTATCCTCTGTATAGGTATCATACTGAATCCCATCATCATCAATGATAATGACTTCACCTGGTTTGACATCTCTGACCCACTCTGCCCCCACTACTTCAAAGGCGCAGGTTTCTGACGAAACAACCCAAGCTCCATTTTTCATCCGTCCGATAGACAAGGGACGAAAACCGTTCGGATCTAAAGCAGCAATTAACTTATCCTCTGTTAACAGCAGATAGGCAAAGCCCCCCTTAACGGTATTTAAAGCTTCCTTAATTTTCCCCATAAAACTAGGATTATGGCTCCGGCGGATGAGGTGCATTAAAATTTCCGTATCCGAGGAGGCGTTGAAAATAGCACCTTGTCTTTCTAATTCCTTTCGGAGAGAAATGGCATTTGTCAAGTTTCCATTGTGGGCCAATCCAAATTCGCCATCATGAAATTTATAGAGAAAGGGCTGGATATTCCGAATATCTGCCGCTCCTGCTGTCGCATAACGAACGTGCCCAATCGCTGCCTGACCTGTTAACTTATTCAAATCCTCTGGATTTTTAAAGACTTCTGACAACAAGCCCTTCTCACGGTGACCCTCTAGGCTCCCATTCGCATTTGAAACAATCCCAGCTCCCTCCTGACCACGGTGCTGTAAACTATGTAAACCAAAATAAGTTACCTGAGCTGCTTGAGGGTGTCCCCAGATCCCAAAAACTCCACATTCTTCATTGAGTGATTTTACTTCGTAAGTCATTCTTGTCCTTCTTGCTTATTTTTATATCTTGGTAGAAAGGAGAGATAGTATCTGGAAAGCGATCATTATCTCAGCCTAACGACTCTCTATTATTCTTTAAAAAAGTTTACCGCTGAACTAAATAATTGCTGGTCCTTATTTCCCGGGATATTTTGAAACAGTCCTGCTTCATAGCGTTCAGAATGCCCCATTTTTCCAATAATTTGCCCGTTCTTGCTTGTGATCCCCTCAATCGCATACAAGGAGCCATTTGGATTGTAGCGGCTATCCATGCTAGCTTGTCCCTCAAAATCCACATACTGGCTAAAAATTTGCCCATTGTCACGAAGCTCTGCAAATTCTGCCTCTGTCACGACAAACTTTCCTTCCCCATGCGATACTGGAATGGTGTGAATATCACCAACTTCCACCCCAAGAAGCCAAGGAGAATTTGTATTTGCAATACGAGTTTCGACCATTTTTGCCACATGTTGGTTGGCATCATTGTAAAAGAGGGTCGGACTCGTCTCACCTGCTGCTTCAAAATTTCCATAAGGCAAGAGCCCTGATTTAACAAGGGCTTGGAAGCCATTACAAATCCCAATAATGAGACCTCCACGCGCGATAAAATCATCAATCGCTGCCTTGATCTTCTCATTGAGCAAGATATTGACGATGAACTTGGCAGAACCATCTGGCTCATCTGCAGCTGAAAATCCACCTGCAAAAAAGAGAATCTGCGCTTGGTGAATAGAAAGAACCATACGTTCAACAGACTGGGCAAGGCTAGCTTCATCCAAGGTCACAAATGGCTCAAGATGTACCTTGGCACCTGCCTGTTCAAATGCCTTAGCCGAATCATATTCAGAGTTGGTTCCTGGAAAGACCGGGATATAGACCAGTGGTTGAGTAACCTTTTCCTTGCTCTCTTTGATAAAGTCTGTCTTGACCGGTGCAACTTCTGCCATACGACTCTCCTGTTCAAAAACAGTCGGGTAAATTCCCTCAAAGGTTCCTTCAAAACTTGCCTGCAAATCTGCAATAGGTAAATCTACACCATTGACGATAAGGTGCGCTTCTTTGATGGTCTGTCCGATAGCCAAAAGCCCTTCAATCTCATCTGGACTGGTAAAGACAAAGCCTCCTAATTGACCTTGTAAGCTCGTCTCTAACTGGTCAAGCTCTAGGCTTGCCCCAATCTGATTACCGAAAGTCATCAATGATAGCGCCTCTACCACCCCGCCATACTTGACTGCTGCTGCTGCTGTAATCTTGTATTTATCTTGGATTTCTGTAAAGCGACTGAAATTTTCCTTGATTGTCATAAAGTCAATTTCCGCAGAAATCATGGAACCTGGAATGTAGTAAAGATATTCACCAGCTGCCTTAAATTCTGGCGATAGGATACGACCTACAGTTGAAGTTGTCACCCCAAAAGCTACCAAGGTCGGAGGAACAGTCAATTCCTCAAAAGTTCCAGACATCGAATCCTTACCACCGATAGACGGAAGCCCTAATTGAATCTGAGCTTCAATAGAACCAAGGAGGGCTGCCACAGGTTTTCCAAAACGCGTTGCCTCCTTATCCATCCGTTCAAAGTATTCCTGATACGAAAAGCGAGCCTTTTCCCAGTTACTGCCAGTTGCCACTAAGCGACTGGTTGCCTCAATCACAGCATAGGCTGCTCCATGGTAGGGAGACCATTCTGCAATCAAAGGATTGTAACCTTGCGCCATGACAGAGACCGTCTCTGTCACCCCATGCTCTACTGGCAATTTCTGAACGGAACTTTCTGGCGGTGTGAGTTGATAACGTCCACCTAGCGGATGATTGACCGTTGAACGACCGACCGAGCTATCAAAAATCGTCTGCAAGCCTTTTTGACTAGCATGATTCAAGTCCGCCAAGAGAGCCTGTACATCCTCTTTTAATGTCTCTGGTGAAGTCTGACCTTGTTCTGGTAAAGCCTGCCTACTATCAGTCACTTTTGCATCCACCACAACACGTACACCATTGGTATCAAGAAATGAACGTTCAATATCGACAATCTTTTGCCCTCTCCAAGTCATAACAAGATTTGGTGTTTCAGTCACTCTTGCTACAGGAACAGCTAAGATATTTTCCTTAGCTGCTAAGGCACAAAAGGTCTCCACATCTTTAGGAGAGACAACCACAGCCATTCGCTCTTGGCTTTCTGAAATAGCAATTTCTGTCCCATTCAAACCTTGATATTTAAGTGGCACCTTGTCTAGGTCAATTTCAAGACCATCTGCCAATTCACCAATAGCAACACAGACACCGCCTGCCCCAAAGTCATTGGACTTCTTAATCAAGCGAGTTACCGTTTTATCACGAAAAAGTCGTTGGATTTTCCGCTCTTCAATCGCGTTTCCTTTTTGAACTTCCGCACCAGCAGTCTCAACAGATGCAGCAGTCTGAACCTTAGATGACCCCGTCGCTCCACCTACACCATCACGGCCTGTTTTCCCACCGAGCAGAATAATCACATCTCCTGCAACTGGCTTTTCACGGATGACATTTTCCTTTGGAGCAGCTCCAACGACCGCACCTAATTCCATGCGTTTAGCCACAAATCCTGGGTGGAAGTATTCCCGGACATAAGTCGTTGCAAGACCAATTTGATTTCCATAAGAAGAATAGCCATGCGCAGCCGTCTTAGAGATGACTTGCTGGGGTAGTTTTCCTGAACGAGTCTCAGACAAGGGTTGGGTAATATCACCAGCTCCAGAAATCCGCATAGCCTGATAGACATAAGAACGCCCTGAAAGCGGGTCACGAATAGCCCCTCCAATACAAGTTGCTGCTCCACCGAAGGGTTCGATTTCTGTTGGATGATTGTGGGTTTCATTTTTAAACATCAAAAGCCAAGGCTCTTTGACACCATCTACATCTACAGCAATTTCTACTGAACAGGCATTGATCTCATCTGAAACCTCAAGGTCATCTAAACGCCCATTAGCCCGCTCATATCGTCCGAAAATCGTCGCCATATCCATGAGTGTCTGTGGCTTATCCGCGCGTCCCAATTCCCTTCTCATTGATAGATACTTCTCATAGGTCGCCTGTAACTGTTCTTGAAAACTTGATTCTGAAAAATCAATCTGGCGTAATTCTGTCTCAAAAGTTGTATGACGACAATGGTCTGACCAGTACGTATCCAAAACTTTCAGCTCTGTTTCTGTCGGACAGCGACCAATAGAAGCAAAATAATCTTGAATAAAGAGCAAATCTGCTACTTCCATAGCAAGTCCTTGCTCCTTTTTATACTGGGCAAAATCCGCCTCAGTATAATCCTTGAAAAAATCAAGCACAGGAATCATCGTATCAGAACTCGAAAAGGCAGGTTCTTCCAAGCCCTTCGTCACATCCTTGAAACGAGAATCCACAGGATTGAGCAAGTAGGCTTGAATAGCCACAAAATCCTCATCACTCACATCTGCATTTAAAAGGTAGAGCTGGGCTGTCTTCACTGTCACACCGCTATTAGCTCCCAAGAGAAAGAGGGCTTCTTGACTGCTTGCTGCTCGTTGGTCAAATTGACCAGGAAGTGCCTCAATAGCAAAGAAGCGGCTACTTGCAAGACCATCTGCTACCTCACTGTCAGCCAAGAGGGTATCCGTCACCTTCTCTGAAAAAATCCGCTCCTCAGCCAGGGCTAATAAGGCTTCATCCAAGCCAAAGACATCATAGACCTGTATCAAGCGCAAACTGGTCAAACTTGTAACCCTCAATCGTTCCTGCAATTCACGCAGTAAACTCTCTGATTTAATCTGAAAACTTGCTTTTTTCTCAACAAAAATTCGTTTGTTCATCTTAGTCCAACTCCTGTAATTTTTCCCATACAATTTGATAGACATCTGTCATCTCTCCAAGACCACGACGAAAGACATCCTTATCCATATGATGGCCATCAGCATCCCAAAGTCTGCAGTTATCTGGTGAAAATTCATCTGCCAAGATTATCTTCCCGTCCTTATCCTTACCAAATTCCAACTTAAAATCAATCAAGGTCAAATCAATGTCAGCAAACCAAGCACTTAGCAAGCGATTGATGCTTCTTGTTTCTTCCTGAATATAGGCGATTTCTTCTGCCGTTGCTAAGCCTAAAAAGGCGATATGTTCATCATTGATAAAAGGATCATCCAACTCATCTTTTTTGTAGTAAAATTCCACAATTGGCTGCTCTAGACGAATCCCTTCTGCTACACCAAAGCGTTTCGAAAAGGAACCTGCCGTATAGTTCCGCAACACTACTTCAAGCGGAATAATCGTAACCTTTTTGTTCAATTGCTCTGTATCTGACAATTTTTCGACAAAGTGGGTTGCAATACCTGCTCGGTTTAATCTTTCAAAAATCAAAGCCGAAATCTGATTATTCAGCCGTCCCTTGCCGATTACTTCTTCCTTTTTCAGACCATTAAAGGCTGTCGCCTGGTCCTTATAGCAGGAGATAATCAATTCATCATTCTCTGTTGAATAAATATCCTTAGCTTTTCCCGAATATAACAATGATTGCTTCATAATATCGTTCGCCTTTGCTTTTGTTTTTTAATGTTTCGCTATATTTTAGCATATAATATTCGTTTATTCAAGTCAATGTCGATGATATAGGCGTATAAAAGAAAAAACCTAGGTCAAAAGACGAACGTTTTCCTGATTTTATCTATTGTATGAAAACTATGGTATTTTAGTTTATATAGACTACTTTTCTAAATGAGTGAGAAAACGCAATTAAAGGCAGTTGAAATAAGAATCAACTACCTTTTTTAGCATCTACTCTTGTGGATTTTTGCCTATCGTCTCCTTTTCTAGAATTCTGATGAACCCTTATATTGCTCAATATAATCGACAATGTCTGCCAATGTTTCAAACTCTTCAATCGCTTCATCTGAAATCATAATATGAAATTCATCTTCCAAGGTCAAAACAAGCTCCATGATTTCGACAGAATCCTCTGCTAGTTCTTCCTGAACCACCAATTCCGGACGAATGAGCAAGTCTTCTCCCTTTTCCTCGATGAGAATTTCTTCAATCCGCTGATAGATCTCTTCCTTAGTCATGCCTTTCCCCCTCATGTGAAAAATGTTCAACCGACTTCTCAACAATAGCTGCCTCTAGCATCGTCCGAATCTGGCAAATTGTGTGATAAATCGCTACTGCATCACTTGAACCATGTGCCTTAATGACAGGAGCTTTTAAGCCCAAAAGCACTGCTCCGCCTGCTTTTTTATAGTCAAGCGCTCCAAGAGCAGATTTTAGGGCTGGCTTTAGGAGAAGACCACCAATTTTAGCCAACAAACCGGCATGTTTAATCGTCGAAGTTAGCTGGCTAAGGATACTTTTTGCCGTTCCTTCAATGGTTTTGAGCACTGCATTTCCCGTAAAGCCATCCGTCACGACCACATCTGCAACACCATTTAATAGCTCACGCGCTTCGATATTCCCGATAAAATGAATCGATTTATCTCCTAAAAGCAAGTCATAGGCTTCCTTATGAACAGGGGTGCCTTTTGATTCTTCTGCTCCATTGTTCAATAAGGCGACGCGTGGACGGGAAATTCCGCGGACATATTGAGCATAAAAAGATCCCAAAATGGCATACTGATGCAAATGATGAGCCGTATTTTCTGCATTGGCTCCCAAATCCATCATGTCAAAACCTTGACCATCCATTGTGGGTAAGGTTGACAACAAGCCTGGACGATCGATTTGCTTTAAACGCCCGACGACAAAGACACCTGCAGCAAGAAGTGCCCCTGTATTTCCAGCCGACAAGATAGCATCCGCCTCCCCTGCCTTAACCGCCTTAGTCGCAAGCACCATCGAAGAATTTTTCTTGCGACGAATAGCCTTGACAGGTTCATCGTTTGATTCAATCTTCTCTTCTGTATGAATAATGGAGACACGATCCATCTCAGTCAAAAGAGGCTTGATTTTTGCCTCATCTCCATACAATTGAATTTCAATATCAGAAAAGGCTGCCAGTGCCTGATTGACACCTTCTATAATTGCCTGTGGAGCGTGATCTCCCCCCATTGCATCAACAGCTATACGTTTCATTTTGATTCCTCATTTTCTGTTTGTTTCATTAACTGCCCCCAAGAAGACAGATTATCAATAAATTTCTTTGCTTTCAGATGAATACCGACATACTCATCGTAGAGTTGGTCAATAAAAATCCGTAACTTACCTTTCATCTCATCCCTAATTGAAATCCGCTCCAATTCCTCAAAGGAAATCGCCTGAAACTGATCAATCAAATAGAGCACATTGGGATCAAGATGCATCCGCCTCTCATCTTCATGATAGTGTTGTGGACATAGTACCCCTGCATACTTATAAGAATAATCAAAAGGCAATCCCACCCGATGACAAAAGGCACATTCATGCACATTCAACAGTACTCCAAATCGCCCCAGCAACTGTACTTCAAAAATATTGGTCAAAATCTCATAATCCAATCCCGCTTCCATCAGCTCCAAGGTCTTGACCAAGAAAGTAAACAAGGCTGGATCCTGTATCTTGTCCTGGACGCAGGCATCCGTCAGGGCAAGAACATAAGTTGCATAACTCAAACAAAAAATATCTTGATTCAGCTGTCGAAAGGGCTGAATCTGATGAAAATCCTCGATATAGCTCAGACCATCATCATTGATTTTGATAATAAAATCTGCATAGGTTAAGGGCTGAATTGCAGCAGTCAATTTTGATTGAGCAGCATGTTTCACGAAAAACATTCGTTTCCCAGCCTGCTCGGTAAAAATTTTGACCAATTTATCCGCTTCACGAAAGTCTCGATTATAGAGAACGATGCCACTTGTTTCAATCCGTTCCATAGTCTGCCATAAATTCTTTCAATCGCACCATCGCCTGTTCAATCGTCTCCATGCTAGCTGCATAAGAAATCCGAATATAGCCCTCTCCATACTGACCAAAGGCAGCACCAGGGATAAAGGCAACAGCTTTTTTACGAGCAAATTCCTCTAAAAAATGGAAGGAATCTTGAGGATAACCATCTGGAATCTTAGCAAAGATATAAAATGCTCCATCTGGCTTGATGATTTTAAAACCCAGTGCCGTCATCTTCTCGATTAGATAATCCCTGCGTTTAACATATTCTTGACGCATGGGAAGAGCATCATCTTTTCCCTTCTGTAGAGCCTCTAAAGCACCGTACTGCATGGGCGTTGCTGCTGCTGTTACCAAGTACTGATGGCTTTTGATCACTTGACTGATCACCTCCGCACAAGACAGGATAAAGCCAATCCGCCAACCTGTCATGGCGTGCGATTTAGATAACCCTTGAATCAAAATCGTCTGTTCTGGTAAAAACTCTGCAATGGATACATGGGGCTCACCTGTATAGGTCAACTCTGCATATACCTCATCTGATAAGACAAAAATAGGATATTTCTTCAAAACCTCTGCAAACGCTTGGATTTGCTTGCGAGAATAGGTCACTCCTGTCGGATTCGCAGGATAATTCAAAATGACTGCCTTGAGTTTGGTTCCCTGTTCAATAATCGCTTGTTCCAACATCTCAGGTGTCAAGACAAAGCCAGTTTCTGTTGTATCAATCTCCACAATATCTGCCCCTACCATATTGACGATGGGCTCATAGCCCGGATAGGCAGGCGCTGGCAACAAGACTGTATCTCCCGGCTCCAAAATCGCTACCAAGCTAGCAGACAAGGCCTCGGTCGCACCGATTGTAACCAAAATTTCATTTGCAGGATTGTAGGATACATGGTACTTTTCAGCGACAAATGCTGCGACTGCTTGTCGCAGTTCAAGTAATCCTGCCATGCCTGTATAATGGCTCTGATTTGCATCAATCGCCACTTTTGCTGCTTCTTTCACATGATCTGGTGTTGTAAAATCAGGTTCTCCCAAGGTTAACTTTAAAATACCCGGAATATCTGAAATCGCTTGATCAAACTGCCGAATCATTGACACTTCAATCCGATGCAAATTCCGATTAAAACGATGATGTAACTTCATCTATCCCCTCTCTATTTACTCATACACTTATAGTCTTCCAGTACAACGAACCGACTTCCAATAATGAACTTGGACGTTAGAAATGAAGAAATAAACTTTTCTCGATCGTTACCGTCATAAAAAAGACAAAAATATTTCGGTTTTCGCCTATTACAGCTCCCCTTAGATAGAGACTGAATGACTATAAAATAGATTGCTATAACACATTATACCACTATTTTCAGTTAAGAAAAAGTTTACAACATAAAGAATGGAGCGAAAAAGAACCCCACAAATCAAAAAATAAGACAGCTGCCTGTCAATGGCTACTGTCTCAAAAATAAGTTGTATACTCATTTAGTTTAACTTTTATTACTTCGACGATTGTGGAAACTTCGTTTCCTTATTTCCAACTTCCAATCATCTGCTAGATGAATTGTGGAAACTCCGTTTCTCTATTTCCAACTTCCAATCATCTGCTAGATGAATTGTGGAAACTCCGTTTCTCTATTTCCAACTTCCAATCATCTACTAGATGATTGGAACCCGCTTTGCCGTACTCTACGATTGTTACTGACTATCGTCAGTATGATTTCCAACCTTCAATAGTCATTAGACTGTTGAAGCAGCCTGCAGCTCCTTGCCTAGTACTAAAAGGAAACGAAACAACTATATTAGATGCGTTAATAGACTAAAAGAGTTCGTCAACAATTCCTCATTTTTAGTTATTGATATACCCTCTAAAGAAGTAGAACTGGCTCAAACCCTAACCCCACGTTTCTTATTTGTCCTTAACTGTCTCAAACAAAGGAGACAATGGGCGTTTTTCATGAATCCGAATGATTGCTTCAGCCAATAGGTCTGCTGTCGAAATATGCTCAATCTTATCGATTAAACGCTCCTCAGGAATTTCAATTGTATCCAGTACGACCAATTTCTTAATTGCAGAATTTTGGATGTTTTCCATGGCAGGTCCGGACAAGACAGGGTGGGTACATGAAGCATACACTTCTACTGCGCCAGCCTCCGCTAAAGCATCAGCTGCATGGCAAATTGTTCCTGCCGTATCAATCATATCATCAATTAAGATACAAGTCTTGCCTTCGATATTTCCGATAATATTCATCACTTCAGATGTATTCATCTTATCGACACTGCGACGTTTGTCAATAATCGCAATCGGCGTCTTTAAGAATTGTGCCAACTTACGTGCACGCGTAACACCACCATGGTCAGGAGATACCACCACATACCCATCTCCAACCATCCCACGACGCTCGAAGTAGTCTGCAATCAGAGGTGCCCCCATCAAGTGATCCACTGGAATATCAAAAAAACCTTGAATCTGTGCTGCATGCAAATCAATTGTCAATAATCGATCAACACCTGCAATCTCTAACATATTTGCAACCAATTTAGAGGTAATTGGTTCGCGCGCACGTGCTTTACGATCCTGACGTGCATAACCATAATAAGGAATAACGACATTTACTGACTCTGCAGATGCCCGCTTCAAGGCATCTACCATAATTAAAATCTCCATTAAATGATCATTCACTGGAGAACTAGTTGATTGAAGAATATATACATGTCTCCCGCGAATAGACTCTTCAATATTGACTTGAATTTCACCATCTGAAAATTGACGAACAGTAGACTTCCCTAAAGAAATCCCCATTTTCTTTGCAACCTTAGTCGCTAACTTTTGATTGGAACTAAGGGCAAATAACTTTATGTCAGAAAACGCCATGACAGCCTCCTATCTATTTTTACCCTACTATTTTAACCCTTTTTAAAATAATTTTCAAACAAAAATCAAATCAAGCAAGGCAATCAACGAAAAGCTGGCTCTATAATTTCTGTAGTGGGTAAATCCACTGTAGAGATTATGGAGCCTTTTTGAGTATAGAAAAAAAGTCCCATA